>NZ_JAJNHJ010000020.1:0-43409 GCF_022386965.1 Mammaliicoccus sp. B-M6 | reverse complement strand
AATAAAGTTAGAATTCAACAAAAACTAGGCTACTTATCCCCTATAGAATATAGGGAATTAGCAGCCTAGAAAATAGTGTTTTTATTGAGCTTCCTTAGTAAGGGTGCAGTGCCTAAGAGCTGCCTTTTTTATTTGTATTCTGATTTAGGTTTATCAAGTCTTGCTTTACAATCATCGCACATAAATGTACGGATTGGGTGATTTCTTAATCTTTTTGCTTCTTTAGATTTAGAATCTAAATTAACGACAGAATCACAAATAATACATTTTACTTTCATAATCATGGTTAAACAACCTCTATGTCTGAAACATAACTGAATTTATTTTGGTAACCATTTTCTTGATCATAAGTAAAAGCGTCGATTTTACCATCTTTATATATCATTTTTCCTTCTTTAGAGAATTGGAAAAATAAATATGGCCATTGTTCAATTGGAATATCAATTGAATCTTGATCATTTTTTAAGACTACTTTTGTAGCGTTTTCATTTGGTTCAGCATTTTTGATAAAAGGCATCGCATTTATAACATAAGTATCTTTTAAAAATGAACGTCTTTTATAAGTTGTTTCACTATTTAATGTTGGAGGATTTGTAGCACCTTCAAGGATCGCACGGTTCCATGCAACATTATTTTCAAATTCAATTGGCTTTTCGCCATTAAAGATACCTTGCTCTAAATCTTCAATTTTTACTTTGCGATCATCAAAAATCCATGTTGTTGCATCTAACGTAATATTAAACTTCGTATTTCCTTTAATTTGTATCAATTTTTTCACTCCTATCAATCTCACAATTCAATTTTAACATATTTGTAATTAATAACCTTCTGTTTTCGCTTGCAATTTTCAGATTTGTAGTCTAAAATTTTATAAGTATAGAAACTTAAAAAAGATTAAGGGGGAGTATGTCATGCATTACGATTCAGAAATTTGTCAAAGGGCATATGACCAATTATATAACGATTCTGAAAAAATCCTTCAGTTAATAAAGGTACAAATGGACAACTTAACTATGCCACAATGTCCTTTATATGAGGAAGTTTTAGATACGCAAATGTTTGGTCTTCAAAAGGAAGTAGATTTTGCAGTACAAATTGGACTTGTTGATAGAGAAAAGGGTCAGACACTTATGGCAAGTTTAGAAAAGGAACTATCTAAATTGCATGATGCTTTCACAAATGCTTAAATTATACAAAGTCTAGAGAGGAGAAATCTTTCTTTAGACTTATTTTTTTAGAATTGGAATGAGTCGATGGAATATATTAAGAGGTTTTTCCAGTACATTAAGAATTACTCAAAATACATAGATTTCACATTGTTAATTACTTATATCATTTTATCATTCATTGGCTTAGTGATGGTATACAGCGCAAGTATGGTAGCTGCTACAAAAGGTACTTTAACAGGTGGTATCCCAGTATCGGGTACTTACTTTTTTGTGAGGCAGTTACTATATTGTATAGTTGGATTTTTTATTGTGTTTTTTATGTCGTATTTTATGCACATTAACATTTTAAAAAATAAAAGAGTACAACAAATTGTTATATTTACAATATTTGGTTTGCTCGTGTTAACTTTACTTGTTGGTACGACAATTAACGGTGCAAAAAGTTGGATTAACTTAGGTTTTATGAACTTACAAGCATCTGAAATATTGAAAGTTGCAATGATTTTATACTTATCATTCATTATTGATAAAAGACGAAATCGACTTAAACAATTTAAACTTGCACTGATGATGCCTTTATTCTTAATTGGTACTTGTATTGGATTAGTCTTATTACAAAATGATACAGGTCAAGCGTTGATACTATGTATGATCGTATTATGTATCTTCGCATATTCAGGTATTGGTATTAAAGCAATTTTAAAATGGTCTGGTCCAATTTTTGCAGGTGTTGTATTACTCATTATCTTTAGTATAGTGTTTAAAGGTGGCATTCTGTCACAACACCAAGCAGACCGATTTCATGTACTTGAAAATCCTTTCAACTACGAAAGCGGTATTGGATATCACTTAGCTAATTCATTATTAGCAATCGGTAACGGCGGTCTCTTTGGTAAAGGGCTAGGTAATGGCATAATGAAATTAGGTTATTTACCTGAACCGCATACAGACTTTATTTTTGCAGTTATTGCAGAAGAACTAGGCTTAGTCGGCGTGTTATTCATAATAGGATTACTTGGGTTCATTGTATATAAAGGTTTCTTATATGCAGCCCTTACGGATTCATATTTCTTTAAATTAGTATGTGTAGGTATTTCAAGCTATATTGGTATTCAAACTTTTGTAAACTTAGCTGGTATTTCAGGAACAATTCCTTTAACAGGTGTTCCATTGCCATTTATGACATTTGGTGGATCCTCAATGTTAAGCTTAAGTATCGCGACAGGTATACTATTATTAACGGCTAAACAGATAAGAATTGAGAGTCGTCAAAGCACGAGATAAATGCATAATTAATCAATCAAATTAATAAATTATATAAAAATTGCGGATTATAGTAGAATATAATCCGCAATTTTTATATAATGGACTAATATATTGTTTTTAGAAAATTCAAATACATTGAGGGGAGCCTCCAAATATGAGCAAAATAAATAAATTATTAGTAGCCAATCGAGGCGAAATTGCAATCAGAATTTTTAGAGCAGCAACAGAGTTAGATATTGAAACGGTAGCGATTTATTCTAATGAAGACTTAGGGGCATTGCATAGATATAAAGCAGATGAGTCTTATTTAGTAGATGAAAACCTAGGGCCAACTGAAAGTTATTTAAATATAGAAGCAATTATAAAAGTTGCCAAAAAAGCAGGCGTCGATGCGATTCACCCGGGGTATGGCTTTTTAAGTGAAAATGAAACATTCGCTAAGAGATGTGCTGAAGAAGGTATTAAATTTATCGGACCAGAACTTAAACATTTAGACATGTTTGGGGATAAGGTAAAAGCTAGAGCGACAGCTATAGCTGCAGATGTTCCAGTTATTCCAGGAACTGATGGTGCGGTTGAATCATTTGAGGAAGTAGAAGCATTTACAAAAGAACACGGTTTCCCAGTTATCATCAAAGCCATTTCAGGTGGTGGTGGTAAAGGCATGCGTATCGTCAATAATGCGAGTGAATTAGAAGATGCATACCAAAGAGCTAAATCAGAAGCTGGAAAATCTTTCGGAAATAGTGAAGTTTATGTCGAAAAATACATAGATCAACCAAAACATATTGAAGTTCAAATCATAGGTGACGAACACGGAAACTTAGTTCATTTATATGAAAGAGATTGTTCAGTACAACGTAGACATCAAAAAGTCGTTGAAGTTGCACCATCTGTTTCATTAGGTGATGAACTGAGACATCGTATTTGTAATGTCGCATTAGACTTAATGAAGAAAATCGGATATGTAAATGCAGGTACGGTTGAGTTCTTAGTATCTGGTGATGAATTCTACTTTATTGAAGTTAACCCACGTGTACAAGTAGAACATACCATTACTGAAATGGTAACAGGTATTGATATTGTTAAGACGCAAATTCTAGTTGCTGAAGGTGAATCATTATTTGGTGACAAAATTGAAATGCCACAACAAGAAGACATTACTACTTTAGGTTTCGCAATTCAAAGTCGTATCACAACTGAAGATCCATTAAATGACTTCATGCCAGATACAGGTAAAATTATTGCTTACCGTTCAAGTGGTGGTTTCGGTGTAAGACTAGATGCTGGTGATGGATTTGAAGGTGCAGAAATTTCACCTTATTACGATTCATTATTAGTGAAAGTTTCAACACATGCTATGTCATTAAGACAAGCGACTGAAAAAATGCTACGTTCTCTTAAAGAAATGAGAATAAGAGGTATTAAAACAAATATTCCATTCTTATATAATGTGGTAAATCACGAGAAGTTCGCGAAGGGTACATATACAACTAAATTCTTAGAAAACAACCCAGAACTATTTGATATTACACCGACTAGAGATAGAGGTACAAAGACGTTACAATATATCGGGAACATTTCGGTAAATGGATTCCCTGGTGTTGAAAAACGAGAAAAACCACACTTTGAAAAGTTCAAATTAGAAGAAGTATCTAATGAAGAAATTGCATCATTATCAGGTACGAAACAAATTCTAGAACAACATGGACCTGAAGGAGTAAGTAAATGGTTAAAAGAACAAGAAGAAGTATTATTGACGGATACGACGTTTAGAGATGCACATCAATCATTATTAGCAACACGTATGAGAACATACGATATGTTACAAATTGCACCTGAAACAGCTAAATATTTAAATGACGCATTTTCATTAGAAATGTGGGGCGGTGCAACATTTGATGTGGCATACAACTTCTTAAAAGAAAATCCATGGGAACGTTTAACAAGATTACGTAAAAAAATTCCAAATGTGTTATTCCAAATGTTATTAAGAGCATCAAACGCAGTTGGATATAAAAACTATCCTGATAATGTGATTGAAAAATTTGTTAAAGAAAGTGCTGAAGCTGGAATCGATGTATTTAGAATATTCGATTCATTAAACTGGTTAGATCAAATGAAAGTCGCAAATGAAGCGGTACAAAAATCAGGTAAAATTTCTGAAGGTGCAATTTGCTACACAGGCGATATCTTAAATCCTGAAAGATCTAACGTATATACTTTAGAGTATTACATTAATCTAGCTAAAGAATTACAACGTGAAGGTGTACATATTCTGGGCATTAAAGATATGGCTGGATTGTTAAAACCTAAAGCAGCTTATGAATTAATTAGTGAATTGAAGACACAAATTGATATTCCAATCCATTTACATACTCATGATACGAGCGGTAACGGATTACTTGTTTATCAAAGTGCGATTAGAGCAGGTGTCGATGTTATCGATACTGCAGTAGCAAGTATGAGTGGTACAACATCACAACCTTCAGCTAACTCTTTATACTATGCATTAAGTGGAAATGAAAGAGATGTTAGAACAAATATTGATGGTCTTGAAAGATTATCTCAATATTGGGATACAGTTAGAAACTATTATTCTGATTTTGAAAGTGATATTCGTTCTCCACATACTGAGATTTATCAACATGAGATGCCAGGTGGACAGTATTCTAACCTTGGTCAACAAGCTAAGAGTTTAGGATTAGGTGAAAGATTTAATGAAGTTAAAGACATGTATAAACGTGTTAACTTATTATTTGGAGATATCGTAAAAGTAACACCTTCTTCTAAAGTAGTTGGAGACATGGCATTATACATGGTTCAAAATGATTTAGATGAAGAAAGTGTCATTAAACGTGGACGTTCACTAGATTTCCCTGAATCAGTAGTTTCATTCTTTAAAGGTGAAATTGGTCAACCGGTAAATGGCTTTAATAAAGAATTACAAAAAGTCATCTTAAAAGGGCAACAACCAATTGAAAAACGACCAGGTGAATTATTAGAGCCTGTTGATTTTGATGCATTGCGTGAAGAGCTACAAGCTAAACAACAAGAGGAAGTAACGGAACAAGATTTAATCAGTTATGCCATTTATCCTAAAGTTTACGAACAATATATTAAGACATATGAAAGTTTCGGAAACTTATCATTGTTAGACACACCTACATTCTTATTCGGTATGAAGAAAAATGAAACGGTAGAAATAACAATTGATAAAGGTAAGATCTTAATCGTTAAATTACTTTCTATTGGTCATGTATACGAAGATGGTCATCGTTGGGTATACTATGAGTTGAATGGTCAGCCTAGAAAAGTATACGTTAAAGATGAACATGTTAAAGTATCTGAGGCAGTACTACAAAAAGCAGATTTAAGTAATGAATCTCATATCGGTGCTCAAATGCCTGGTACAATTTCAGAAGTGAAAGTAAAACAAGGTGATGAAGTGAAACAAGGTGATGCACTTATCATTACTGAAGCAATGAAAATGGAAACTACAATACAAGCACCATTTGATGGAACGGTAAGCAATATTTACGTTTCAGCTGGTGACAGTATTCAAACACAAGATTTGATTATTACAATCGATAAAGCATAATAAAATAAAAGCCGCTTAAATCAATTGATGATTTAAGCGGCTTTTTGTAAGTTAACTTCGACGTTTAGAACGTGATATTAGCATAATAAAGTAACATAATAATCCGAATAACATTGTTATAAATAATGCGTGGAAGAGTGCGATAAATAAATTAACACGTGTGATAACTGATAAAGCACCTGTTGTTACTTGTAAACAAACTAGTACAAAAGCTAATGTCCAACCGTATTTAATAACGCGGTATTGTGTATAATTTTTGAAAGCATGAATGAATATATATAATATCCAAATAAATATGATGAAAGCTAAAGTTCTATGTGACATTTGAACCCATTCATAAAAGTTTTGAGGTAGTCCGACTTCACCGTTTCTACATAATGGCCAACTTAAACATGCTAAACTTGCATCTGCATGTCTTACAAGTGCGCCTGAATAAATCACAAAATATATAAATAATGTAACAGCATAAGTGTGGAAATTTAAGTGTTTATCTATTATTAAGCTTGTAGCTTCGAATTTTTGATCAACTTCATAAATAATTAATGTTAATAATAAAACTGATGCGAAGCTAATAAGTGATATTCCGAAATGTAGAGATAAAATAAAATCATTTTGTTGCCAAATTACAGCAGCTGCACCAATTAAAGCTTGTGCAAAAATAAATGCAATACTTGTAATACAAAGTGGTTTAACTTCTCTAATATGACCAAGTTTGACCCAACTTATATAAGTAAGTAGACAAACAAGAATAAGTGCTAACCCAGATACGCCTCTATGTGCTAATTCTATAATCGTTTCAACTGGCCAATCTGCAGGTATAACAGAGCCATGACATAATGGCCAAGAGTTTCCGCAACCATCAGCGGAGCCAGTCTTAGTAACTAATGCGCCACCTAATTGGACAAAGAGCATCACAATTGTCGTTATAGTAGATAGCCATTTTAAAAATTTATCACTAAACAATTCGAACACCTCAAGTAAAATTAAAATTGATATTTATAGTACTATAAAATGAGTTTTATTCTAAAATAAACCTTATTTATATGTCAAAATATGATAGAATTTAAGAGAACAACGTATTAACAACTATTCTTACTTTAATACGATTCTAATTTAAACACTAATATATATAGTATAACAATGAATGTGCATTGTAAATGTTACACAATAATGACTTTTTATGCGAACAAAGTATAAGTAATAAAATGTCAAAATTTTGTTTCAAAAATGTATAGATTATGTGACAATTTTCATATATCATTGAGTTATATGTGAAAGATAATGGAAGGAGGGACAAAATTGCAACAAAATCAATATAGTGTGACTTCTGAGAAAGAAATAGAAACTGGACGTCTCACTTTGTATGAAATTAAAGCCATCATTAAAATGGGTCTTGTTCAAGGAAATCTGATTCCAACATTTGCGGGTGCGTGGCTTGCAATAGTATTTGGTGGATTTAACTTCTTCCACAGTTTACCGGTTGTTCTATTAATGATGGTAGGATCAACCCTAATTATGGGCGGAGCATGTGCTATAAACAATTATTACGATCAAGATATCGATTCTATCATGCCTTCAAAACAAAAGAGACCTACAGTAAATGGACGTATTAGTAATCGCCACTTAATACAATTAAGTTTCGGATTAATGGTTGTGGGTGAAATTTTATTATTCATGATAAATATTCCAACTGGCATAATTGGATTACTTGGTATATTTGGATATGTAGTACTGTACTCAATATGGTCAAAAAGACATACCGTTTGGAATACAGTTGTAGGAAGTTTTCCAGGTGCAATACCGCCGTTAATCGGTTGGGCGAGTATTGATCCATCATTAAGCCCATTAGCATGGACACTATTCTTAGTGTTATTTGCATGGCAACCTGCTCATTTTTATGCTTTAGCTTATCGTCGTAAAGATGAATATGCCTTAGCTAATATACCAATGTTACCGTCAGTTAAAAGCTTCAATAGAACGTGTTTAAGTATGTTGTTTTGGGTAGTTCTATTATTACCGATACCGTTCTTAATGACGCAACTTGGTACAGTGTTTATCGTTATTGCAACACTGCTCAACTTAGCATGGATGTTATTAGCTTTATATGGATTTAAAAAAGAAATAAACAAATCAAAATGGGCTACGAGTATGTTTGTTTTTTCTTTAAATTATCTTGTTATTTTCTTTGTCATGACAGTTATCGTAACTGTTATACAATTAATATAATTAATTATGAATGAATGCATGAAAGAGGGGTTAAACGAATGAAGACACGTTTAAAAAACACGAAAATGTTCGGTTTGCTTGCTACTTTGCTGTTTGTATTAGCAGGTTGTGGACAAAAACATTTATCAGTACTTCACCCAGCTGGTGAAGTTGCTGATAAACAATTCTTTTTACTAATGCTTTCAATAGGCATTATGTTGCTAGTTATTATTGTAGTTGTTGTTATATTCTTATTTGCAATGATTAAATTCCGTCGTAAAAAATTAGGTGAAGATTATGTACCTAAAGACGTTGAAGGAAATCATAAATTAGAATTGGTTTGGACAATCATCCCAATCATTTTACTTATTATTCTAGCAATTCCTACTGTGATGCTTACGTTCTCACTTGGAGATACGAAAGCAATCGACAAAGTAGATGAAAAAGGTAAAAGTAAAGAACTTGTTATTGATGTAACTGCTAACCTTTATTGGTGGGAGTTTAGTTATCCAAATGAAAAAATTGTTACCAGCCAAGAACTGGTTGTACCAACAGATAAGAAAGTTTACTTCAGATTACATTCAGCTGATGTTAAACACTCATTCTGGGTACCAGCAGTTGGAGGAAAATTGGATACTAACGTAGAAGGTATTAATAAATTCTACTTAAAATTCGATGATAAAAGAGCTAAAGAAGTCAAAAATCTATTCTATGGTAAGTGTGCTGAGTTATGTGGACCATCACATGCTTTAATGGACTTTAAAGTGAAAGCCCTACCACAAGATGATTTTGATAAATGGGTTAAAGATATGAAAGACGTTAAAAAACCTGTAGCCGCTACTTCTAGCCAAGCTAAAGAAGGTGAAAAGGTATTTAACAAATCATGTGCAGGATGTCACGCTGTTACACCAACTGGAGATGGCGCTAAAGGCCCTAACTTAACTAACTTTGGTGATCGTGATTTAATTGCAGGTTACTTAAAACATGATGAAGAAAATCTTAAAAAATGGATTAAAGACCCAGAAAGCGTTAAACCTGGTAATAAGATGACTGGTCAATATAAAGTTTCTGATGAAGACATTGACGCTTTATCTGCCTACTTAATGGAAAGAAAAGTTGATAAGTAAGAATTGAAAGGGAGGTTACTCTAGTGTCTACTCAAAGTAAAAAGGGGTTTGGATCGACTATTTGGGACTATTTAACAACAGTCGACCACAAAAAAATTGCTATTTTGTATTTAATTGCTGGGGGATTATTCTTTGCTATCGGTGGTATCGAAGCAATGTTAATTCGTATCCAGTTAGCAGTTCCAGAAAACGACTTTGTTACAGCTGGACTGTTTAATGAAATTATCACAATGCATGGTACAACAATGATATTCTTAGCCGCAATGCCTTTACTATTCGGTTATATGAACGCAGTTGTTCCATTACAAATTGGTGCACGAGATGTTGCATTTCCATTCTTAAATGCATTAGGTTTCTGGTTATTCTTCTTCGGTGGAATATTCTTAAACTTATCATGGATTTTGGGTGGAGCACCTAACGCAGGTTGGACATCTTATGCAAGTTTATCTTTAGAATCGGCAGGGCATGGTATTAACTTCTATGCTCTAGGGTTACAAATCTCTGGTGCTGGTACATTAATTGCTGGTATTAACTTTGTAGCTACAATCGTTAACATGAGAGCACCTGGTATGACGTATATGCGTATGCCATTAATGACTTGGACAACATTTGTTGCTTCTACATTAATCGTATTTGCATTCCCACCATTAACTATCGGTATTTTCTTATTAATATTCGATAGAATGTTTGGTACATCATTCTTTGTTGCATCTCAAGGTGGTAACACAATTATTTGGGAACATTTATTCTGGATCTTTGGACACCCAGAAGTTTACATTTTAGTATTACCAGCATTTGGTATATTCTCTGAAATTATACCTGTATTTGCTAGAAAACGTTTATTCGGTTATTCAGCGATGGTATTCGCTACAGTATTAATCGGATTCTTAGGATTCATGGTTTGGGCTCACCACATGTTCACTGTAGGTTTAGGTCCAGTAGCTAACGCAATATTCGCTGTTGCAACAATGGCAATTGCTGTTCCAACCGGTGTTAAAATATTCAACTGGTTGCTGACTGTATGGGGCGGTAGCGTTGAATTCACAACACCTATGTTATATGCGTTATTCTTTATTCCATCATTCGTTATGGGTGGGGTAACAGGTGTTATGCAAGCATCAGCACCAGCTGACTATCAATTACATGACTCATACTTTATCGTTGCTCACTTCCACTACGTAATTGTTGGTGGTGTAGTATTCGCATTATTAGCTGGTTTACATTATTGGTTCCCGCTAATAGCTGGTAAAATGTTAAGTGAAAAATTAGGTAAAGTAACATTCTGGTTATTCTTTATTGGTTTCCATTTAACATTCTTAATTCAACATTTCTTAGGACTATGGGGTATGCCACGTCGAGTATTTACATACTTACCTGGTCAAGGGTATGACATACCAAACTTAGTATCAACAATTGGTGCGCTATTCATGGCAGTAGCTGTTATTACTGAAGTAATCAATGTAATCATGACATTAGCTAAAGGTGAAAAAGTTGGAAAAGATGCTTGGGGAGACGGTCGTACATTAGAATGGGCGTTACCAGTACCAACACCTCATTATAACTTTGCACAAACACCATTAGTTCGTGGATTAGATGCATTATGGATTGAAAAAACTCAAGGTGACGGAAAAATTCTTCCAGCTGAATCTTTAGATGAGATTCATATGCCTAATAATTCATTTATTCCATTTATGCAAGCATTCGGTTTATTCGTAGCTGCATTCGGTGCTTTATACTTTGCAGATGGTAAAGAATGGGCTTTAGATGCAGTTAAAGATTTACATGAAAAACCATGGGCAGTATACGTATTGATTCTTGGTTTAGGTATTACTGCAGGAAGTATGATTGTAAGATCACTTAAAGATGATCACGGTCATCATATTTCTAAAGAAGAGTTATTAGAGTATGAAAGGGGTGAGCGTTAATGTCACATGAAGAAGCAAAATTTACAGCTGACAATTGGCCAAACCATCCTGAAACAGCATCTATGGAAGGCAAGAACAAACTCGTAGGATTTTGGGTGTTCTTAGGTGGAGAGGTTGCATTATTCGCATCACTATTCGCTACTTACTTAGCACTAAAAGATGCTGTACCAAGTGAAGATCATTTATTAGCTAAAGATTTATTCCATTTACCATTAGCGTTCGTAATGACGATGTTATTATTAACATCATCTCTAACAAGTGTGTATGCTTTATATCATATGCGTAATTTCAATGCTAAAGGATTATTCCTTTGGATTGGTATTACAATATTGTTAGGATTAGGATTCTTAGGATTAGAAATTTATGAATTCGTTGAGTATGTACATCAAGGTCATACATTCCGTTCAAGTGCATTCGGTAGTGCCTTCTACTTCTTAGTAGGAACACACGGATTCCACGTACTTATAGGTTTAGTATGGTTAACATTACTCATCTTCCGTAATAGAGCTAGAGGATTAAGTATTTATAATGCACATAAATTTAATACTGCTGCTTTATATTGGCACTTCATTGACGTTGTATGGGTGTTTATCTTTACAGTAGTATACTTGATGGGAGCGTTAGGATAATATGAGTCAACAATTAAATCATGACGCACAAGCACTTAGAGATTATAAGAAGCGTAAAAGTACAAAAGAAATGCGTATGCAAGTTACAAACTTCGCTATTATGATTTTTGTTACTTTTATTGCTTTCGCATTAGTTGCTGCTGAACTTCCTAAAGAGTTCGTTATACCGGTTATTTTAGGATTAGCAGTACTACAAGTTGTATTACAATTCTATTATTTCATGCATATGAAAGCTGAAAAGCATGGTATATCAAAATTATTTATGATTACGGGTGTATTCTTCGGATTATCGTTCGTTGTAACATTTATTTACATCGTATGGTTAGGCGATCCATTATTCGTAAAAACAAAATAATTTATAAAAGACTCGAGAACTTTGTTATATAAGTTCTCGAGTCTTTTTATTTGGTCATATCATTGTCATAACTATTTACATTGTTGGGTTGTTTAACGGTTCATTAAATTTTATAATAAAAGTAATGACTAAGTGGGGAAGTGTAAAGAGATGGGTAACTTAACCTCAATATCTATATTCGGTTTTTGGGCAAACTGGACGCCATTCTTCTTTGTAGGCGTATTATGTGTAATTATCTTATACTTTTTGATTTGTGGAAAATGGTATAAAGATATACCAGGTGGAAGACCTTTAAGAAAAGGTGAAGCGACACTTTTCGTTATCTTAATGTTAACGATATACTTTTTAGAAGGTGGACCTATTGATCTGCTTTCACATATCATATTTAGTTTCCATATGTTGCAAATGGCTTTATTATTTTTAATTGTAGTTCCATTGCTGTATTTTGCTATCCCAGAATACATCATCAAATATGTGGAAGAACTACCTGTAATTAATAAGATTGTTAAATTATTTACAAAGCCGATATTAGCAATTTTTCTTTTTAACGGTTTATTCTCTGTATATCATATACCACTTGTGTTAGATACATTAAAACAAGATCTAGTTTTGCATGAGTTATATACGATTATTCTATTCATAAGTGCATGGTTTATGTGGCATCCAATATTTAACAAACATATTCCTGAAGAACTGCACATGAGTAACATTAAGAAAATCTTATATATCTTCTTTATCGGTGTCTTGTTAACACCTTCATGTGGACTTATCATATTTAGTGGAACTGCAATGTATGAAACATACACGTCAGGTAAAGCATGGCTTGGTGCGATGACTTTATGTGTACCAGCTGATACGTTAAATACAGTCGTCCAAGGAACAGGATTATCTGGTCCAGAATACTTCACGAATTTCACACCATTAGAAGATCAGCAAACAGGTGGCGTCATCATGAAAGTTATGCAAGAAATCGTGTTTGGTATTTATTTATATATCATTTTCATGAGATGGTTTAGATATGAGAGAAAAAATGAAAAGCAAATCACTGAAGATAGCTTGAGAAAATTACAAGAGCAAAAAGCATTATATAATCAATTTAGATAGGATGTATGAAAATGAATTTACCAATTTTACCGACAATAAGTACAACTTTCATCGTATTAAGCGCAATTTTAGTTGCTATCGGATGGTACTTTATTGCACAACGAAAAATTGAAACACATAAAAAATTTATGATATCTGCTGCAGTTTCTGCAGTCGTATTCTTTACCATTTATGCTAGTAGAACAGTATTTATTGGAAATACTTCATTTGGTGGACCGGATAATATCAAAATTTATTATACAATTTTCTTGATTTTCCATATAACACTAGCGACTGTCGGGGCAGTGATGGGGATCTATACGATTTATTTAGGTTGGACTAACAAACTGGATAGACACCGTAAATTTGGGCCAGTAACATCTATTATTTGGTTCTGTACAGCTATTACAGGTGTTGCCGTTTATTTATTATTATATGTGTTCTATCATGGTGGTGATACAACATCTATGATAAAAGCAATTTTAGGACATTAAATTAAAACCTCTCAATCCGTTTATAATGGGTTGAGAGGTTTTTTGCATATATTATATTTTAAAGTCTGTTTTTATAAGACCAGATTCTAGTATTGTTTTGATAACGATTAAGAATAATGGTCCAATAAAGAATCCAATAAAGCCTAGTAATTTTAAACCGATAAACATGGATATTAAAGTAGGTAGTGGAGATAAACCAACACCTGTACCGAATATTTTAGGTTCTAATATTTTTCTTTGAACGAGTAAAATAACAGATAGTATAATCAGCTGAATACCGAGCGTTGGGTCTCCAACTATGTAAGCATAAATTGCCCACGGAATTGTAAAACCTGTTGCACCAATAATCGGTAAGATATCTATAAACCATATAAATAAACTGATAATAAACGCTGAATCTACACCAATGATTAGTAGACCGACGTATGTAAATAACCAAGTAATAAAGCTTAATACGACGGTAGCAGATATCATACCAATAATAGAATGACCTATTTTATTGTATATTTTATAAACTTCATGATAAGTCGATGGATATAGATGTTGTTTAATAAATTTATGAATATTTGGTATTTCTAGCATAAATAAGAACAATGCTACAAGAAACACAACAAGACTAATAATGAAACCAGGTAAAGAAGATACAACTTCTGTTATATTTTCAACGCTTAAATAATTTGCAATTGAATCTCTCAATGAAGCAACGAAATTTTGCAGTTCTTTGTTGATAGTAACTGCCATTTCATCCGGTAAAATAGCTTTCATTTTGTCATTGTATTGTTCAATTACAGTGATGAGTATATTAATTTTATTAGGCAAATCTTTAATAAATAGCACAATCTGGTCTATTAATTTTGTTAAAAATAAAAATATAACAAATCCTGTTATCGTAAGGAGTAACGTATAAATAATCGTTACGCTCCATTTCCGGCTTTTAATTTTATGTGTAAGTTTATTAACGAGCGGATTGAGTGCTAATGCGATAACAAGTGCTGTTATTAAAGGTATTGATATCGGTAAAATGAAATAAATAAATAGAATAGATAAAACTATAATGATAAATATGCTTATGTTTCGTTTGTTTATCCATCTTTTCATAATGATGACCTCTTTGCTCATTTATATATAAATAAAGAGACGTGAAATATCACGTCTCTACTCTGTTAGTATTATTTTAATTAATGCGCACCTAATGTATTTAATGCATTAATATCTGATGTGATACGTTCAATTAATAAGTTACAATGTGCAACTAAATTATCTGGGTAAACTTCATCATCTCCGTATTCTACACCTGTTGGATAGTAGTGTTTACCGAGATATGGATCCATTAATTGAATTGTTGCGTTATTGGCACCAATGTCCCCTTTAAGTGCATAACCTGGAATTCTTAGGTAATAGACGCCTTCACTTATTTCATATTTAAAATCATAAGTAATACGTTCATAATCCCAATGTCCTCCAGCAATAAAACCATGTTTATTCATAACATCTTTTAATAGCTCTTGTTCAATGATAACCTTTTCAAGACCTGTATTATCAAATACCATGTATTTTTCCTCCCTCTAAGTACCTTTAAGTTTATTTTATGATAAAAGCGCCAATGTTGCAATGTACATTTATATTTAACAAATATGACAACATTTCGATTGATTTAGGTAAATGTTTTCCTGTAAAATGATATAATTGAATATAGGAATAAATGAGGAGGTAAATAGTTGAAAAATATTATCATAAAAGTTGTAGCAATAACTATTTTAATCATTGTACTCTTTTATTTATTCTATTCACCTAAATTAGAATTTGATGTTTTAAAGAATCCTAACTACTCTCATGATAAAGCAAATGAGAATTATTATGAGCAACAAGCCGAGAAATCAACTGGCAATGCAAAGTTGAAAGAAGGCGTAGGTACATATGTCTATAAAAATATTAAAGAAGTCATAAATGATTTAGGACAACCAGATAGGGTATATAAGGCAGAGCACGGTAGAAAGAATTATGTCTTTAAAAATAAAGAGCATTATTATTTAATATCTACTAAAAATGATAAAGTCTCTTCAGTATTTGCTACAGGAAATAAAGTGAATGTTTCACCAATTAAAATGAAACAAGATGCAACAAAGCTTTTTAATGGTACAAATATAGATATGGAACCAGTTGTTGAAAGTACATATGGTAAATATCAATTAGAATTATCTGAACGTGATATCAAGACACAATTATTGATTAAATATGGCAATGTTTATACACAAGTCTTAATTGATAGTGAAACAAATGAAGTGATGGGCGTACAGTTTATGGATTCAGATGTTGTCATTGAAAATGCACCTTTTTCAATGTCTAAAATAAAAGGTGATAAAGAGCACAAACTAAAGAGAACAGACAAACAAGACTTCCAAGCTCATATAAATAAAGATTTATCACTTCTTGAAATCGTAAATGAAATTAGAGAAATGAAAGATGTCAAACCATTACAGATTAATGATCAACTTACGTATATAACACAAATGGAAGCAGATTTAATTGAAGATGATATAGATGAAGAAGAGGCAGTTAAATCCCTAGAAGACGGCATCACAAAACATATCAATAATCAAAAAATTGAATATGAATCTATTAACCAAAATTTAGCTTACAATTTCTATGATGTACCAACACTTATCAATAGCTGGTTAAACAACAATACTTATAGAGAAAAGTTATTAGGTAGTCAATATGATGAATTTGGTGCTGGTAATTCTCGCGAATACTATTCACTTGTTTTTAAAGAAAATAAAGAATAAGGGGGAATCATATTATGTTTACTGCAGAAACAGTTGATATACTTGATCAATCAGATGAACTAAGCGCATGTATTAAAGATTCATATATTTATCAAGAATATATCGAAGCAAAACATCAACTGGAAACAAATTTTGAAGTTAAAATATTAAGACAAAAATTTGATCAAATAAAATCACATTATGATGATTGTTTAAGATTTGGCAGATATCATCCTGATTACAGTAGAGTCATGAAAGAAACAAGACAACAAAAGAGGGCATATGAAATGCATCCAGTTGTTTCTGAATTTAAGACTAAAGAAACTGCATTACAAGATTTATTAGATGAAGTGATTAGCATTGTTTCTTATTCAGTCTCCAGCAATGTTAAAGTGGATACGGGTAATCCATTCTTTAGTAGTGAGTCACATGGTGGCGGTTGTTCTACTGGTGGTTCTTGTGGATGTTCAACATAACATAAAAAAGCTTTCCATTTGTCATTTGACAGATGGAAAGCTTTTTAAATTAGTATTGTTTTTTTATTAAGAAGTGCGCAGTATCTGGGCGATCGGTTACAATCGTATGTGCGCCTTTTTGGATTAAATCATCCATTGTATCGATTTGATTTACAACCCAATAAGCAACAGATATATTGAGTGATGTTAAAAATTGAATGAAACCTTCTGAGTCTAAAGGAAGGCCTTTAGCTTGTGTTGGTATTTGGAATGTATCAGATTTAGGTTGATACGTATGACCATATCCTGATTGGTAAGCTAAGAACGCTTTAGCCACTTCGCTTTGACCTGTACCTAATGCAATGGAATCTTGAGCATATAAATTAAAGCGATCAATTTGTTTATCATAGAAACTCGTAATATTAACGCGATCTTCAGCTTTAAGGTCTGTAATTAAACGATATAAGTGTGATGGTGCTAAACTACCACTATATGACTCAGGGTGGTCTTTAATATCTATATTTACTAAGACATCTGGATATTCAGTTAATAACTCTTTTAAAGTGACGATTTTAGCTTTTGCATCTCCTCTATAAGGATGCTCGTTATTAATATCTTTGAAGTGGTATCCGAAATCTAATTGGCGAAGTTCTTCTAATGTATGATCACCTACATAGCCTGAACCGTTACTTGTACGATCAACAGTGTCATCATGTGTTACGACAAGTACTTCATCTTTAGTAAGTCGAACGTCTACTTCAAATCCAGTTACTTCGTATTTGAGTGCATGATCAAAAGCTAAGCGTGTATGTTCTGGTCTTAACGCCATACCTCCACGATGAGCGAATACATAAGGAGCTGGTTGTGTAAAGAATGGTTTAATTGTACGTGGTTTAACGTTTGATGTTGCTTTTGTCACAATCCAAGAACCCGCAACAATGCCTCCGATAAGACCTGTTGTTTTTAATAAATTAATTTTTGACATGTTATCCTATCCTTTCGAAATGCAAATAAAGACTTATATATATTCTATCAAATTGATTTAAGATAAGAAAGCAAGTCACATACGCTTGAAGTTATCTTCTTTCATCATTTTATAGAAAGTGCTAATATAAAAATAAAAAGCGTTAGGAGGTTATTTTGATGGAATTAGTAGAACGAATCAGTATTGTCGTATATTTAAAGAATATGAAACACGAACGACAATTACGCAAGTTTGGTAATATATACTTTGCACATAGAAAAGAACAATACGTCATGTTATATACAAATGAAGATAAAATAGACGATACTGTTCAACATTTAATGAAACTAAAATATGTTAAAGATGTAAAAGTTTCACCATTTAAATATGTTAAAAGAGATTACTCTAATTCAAATACGGACAAAAAAGAGTATTTAAACTTTTAACTACTGAAGCGGTGGCAAGTATCTTTCAAGTCTTAATACACCTTTTAAATAGGCGAAGTAAAGTTCATCTTCAGCGAAATCAGCACGTGATTTAACATCAAGACCTTTAACTTGTATGTGATATGCATTAGCCCATTCATTGATTAAATCGAATTTCTTATTTGAATCAGGGTACGGATATTTAATACCTTCCATTATCATGTAAATCGCTTGGAAATGTTGACCTTTAGTAGGCTTCATAATGATACAAGCTGAAGATAGTTTCTCCTTAGATAATGGTGTGTGTAACATAATAATGTCGGAAATACGTTCATGGTTATATTCGATTAACGTTTGAAATTCAAATAAATCAGTTAGACCATGACCGATGACGATAAATGATTGTTTCATTTTTATAAACCTCGTTTTCGTTTAAATACTATAAGGATAAGTATAAATAATAATTAATAATAAAGAAAGTGATGATTAACATTGAGAGTAATAGGTGGAAAATACAAGAGACTTCATATAAAAACAATAGATGGTCAATCAACGAGACCGACAACAGATAAAGTGAAAGAGAATATCTTTAATGGCCTTCAAGATTTAGAAGGTATCGGGTTAGATTTATTTGCAGGTAGCGGTGGACTTGGTATCGAAGGATTATCTAGAGGTTTAGATAAAGTGATTTTTGTGGACGGTAATTTCAAAGCAACTAAAATGATAAAAGAAAATTTAAACACATTACATATACCTGAAACTCAATACGAAGTTTATAAAAATGATGCAATTAGAGCGTTAAAAGCTTTAAATAAACGCGATATTAAGTTTGATTATATATTTCTAGATCCACCTTATAGAAAATCGCTTATTGATCAATCATTAGAAAAAATTCAAGCGTTTGACTTATTAAATGTAAATGGTACAATAATTTGCGAATTTGATAAAAGTGAAGACATAGATACGGGTGCGTTCAAAGTTCTCAAAAAGTATGAATATGGACTGACGCATGTTATGTTGCTAACAAAAGGAGAAGACAATGACTAAGAGAATAGCAGTTGTTCCAGGTAGCTTTGATCCAATAACATTAGGACATATTGATATTATTAAGCGTAGTGCTAAAATATTTGATGAGATTCATGTTTCTGTATTGAAAAACAGTTCTAAAAAAGGGTTATTTAGTACTGAAGAGCGTGTTGAATTAATTAAAGAAGCGGTACAAGATGTACCAAACATAGTGGTTCATTCATTTCATGGTTTACTTGTAGACTTTTGTAAAGAAATAAATGCTAACACGATTGTAAGAGGATTAAGAGCTGTTAGCGACTTTGAGTATGAAATGCAATTGACATCTATGAATAAAAAATTAGATGATGACATTGAAACATTATATATGATGACAAATAATCATTATTCATTTATAAGTTCAAGTGTTGTGAAAGAAGTTGCACAATTTGACGGCGATATTTCGGAATTTGTTCCTGAAAATGTGAATAAAGCACTGAAAGAAAAAATTAAAAATAAAGAGTCATAATAAAAAACGCATGCATATGTCATGCGTTTTTTATTATGACTGGTTTATTAAAATCAGTATCAGAATCACCTGAAATATATTGATATAAATCTGTTGCTTTAATTTCATTAGTGAAGTGAGTTGCTGTTTGTTTATTAACATTTGTAACGATAGGTAATGGACATGATTCTTTAATAGATTTTAAATATGCTTGTCCTTTTTTAGACATTGCAAGTACACGTATGGCAGTTGGATTATATTCAGAAACTTGTTCGTTCGTAACATTTAATAAAATTGCGGTTAACAAGCGTTGTATTCTTGTCCACGTATATCTCTTAGATTTGAGCTTTTGTACAAACATTTCAAAGTTAGTACTATCTTTAATTTCTTTTTTAACTTTATATTCTAATCCTTCAGTCATCATATATATGTCTCGCAATTCTTCATGGGTAGCTCTTAATATTGTCCATTTTAATAATGGGAAAAAGTGATCCCAGTTAACTGCATGAGCGTGTTTTAATATATTTGAACTTGTTGTCGGTAAACTTAATTGATATGTATCGTCCTGTCTGAAATAGGCGTTACGTATAGAAGTTGCACTTGAAATGTGTGTTGTTTCGTTTAAATGAGCATCTAAATACATATTATCTATTCTTTGAATCGTTGTTGGTTCTATTGCTAAGTTATGCTGCATAATATGTTTCACATATTCAATTGCGAGTAAATTATTTGAACCTTTAAGCATTTGATTATGAGGTATTAATTCTGAAATAATTCTCGGGTGTGATTTACCTTCTTTCAGCATTTGTTTGTATTTTTCACTTTTAGATACTTGTTCTATTTCTTTAATGACATGTTTAATATCGTCAATATTTCCAGATTCGCTTCCGAAAGATAATGTGTCACATCCAAGTTGTTCTGCTATTTGAACGCTGCCTTTAGCAAATAAATCACCAGATGATATGGCATATACAAGTGGTAATTCAATGACTAAATCTACATATTGAATGGCCATTTCGGCACGCTTAAACTTACTTAAAATTGCTGGTTCTCCACGCATTGTAAAAGAACCACTCATAATAGAAATAGCAACATCACTTTCTGTTAATTTTCTAGAAGATTCTGCGTGATATACATGCCCATTATGAAATGGATTATATTCTGTTATTAAAGCAACACTTTTCATTTGCATTTCCTCCCATTTCACTTCATCATAAGTATTGTATCAGATAATGAATGTTAAGAAAAAATCTTGACAAACATTGTCGTTAAGGTTACAATAATTTTTGTGTTTGTAAGAGGTGAACCCAGATGAAGTGGTCAATAACACAACTTAAAAAATACCAAAACGAACCATTTACTTTTGATAAAGAAATCGATATGAAATACCTTATTGATAGGGTAGATGAACTTATCGATATATCTCCAATAAAAGTAACAGGAGACGTTCAAGTGCGAATGCATGAGATAATTGTCAATCTTGACATTAATGGTGTATTGACGTTACCATGTGCCCGTACTTTAAAGCCAGTAGAGCTACCATTTGATACTACATCAGTAGAAATATTTGAGCTAGATGAATTTAGTGAAAGTAATAATAATGATGACGAATTGAGACATAAACTCGAAGGCGGCATGATTAATTTATTACCAATCATTGAAGAACTTGTTATTTTAGAGAAACCGTTACAAGTATTCTCTGAAGGTAGCGAAGATATTTCAATGGCAGGCGATGGTTGGGAAGTTATTGGCGAAGATCAAATTGAGTCAACCGAAGATTCAGAACAAGAAACTGAAAAGAAAGTTGATCCAAGACTTCAAAAATTACAACAATTCTTCGATGACGAAAAATAATCGGAAAAGTGTTTATAAAATTTAAGGAGGAATAAGACATGGCAGTTCCAGCTAGAAGAACTTCAAAAACAGCTAAAAGAAAACGTCGTACGCATTTCAAAATCTCAGTACCAGGTATGGTAGAATGTTCAAACTGTGGAGAAATGAAATTATCTCACCGTGTATGTAAAGCATGTGGATCATACAAAGGTAAAGAAGTCGTTTCTAAATAATAATTAATATTTAAACACCTAAACTAAGGTGCTTAAGACTGTCATCAATGTCTTTGACTTTGTTGGCAGTCTTTTTTCGTATATAATATTTTTATATCATAATGAGAAGATGAGGTGTTACTATGGAAGAAATTACTTCAGTTCAAAATAATAAAATTAAACAAATGAATAAATTAAAAAAGAAAAAAGAACGAGTTAAACAAGGGCAATTTCTTATTGAAGGTTTTCATTTAATTGAAGAAGCTTATCATAGTCAACTGAATATCGTTACATTATTAGCAGTAGATTATGCAAGAGTTGATGAGAAAATTGTTGAATATGCAAAGGAAGCATATGTCATTAATTTTAAAGTGGCAGAATCATTATCTGACACAACGACACCTCAAGGTATATTTGCGGTTGTCGAAATGCCTACATACGAAACGAGTAATTTTAAACAAGTCCTTGTATTAGATAGAGTACAAGATCCAGGTAATATGGGCGCGTTGATTCGTAACGCTGACGCTGCAGGTATGGACGCTGTTATTTATTCAAAAGGTAGTGCAGACCCGTATCAAGATAAAGTATTACGTGCTTCACAAGGTAGTGTCTTTCATTTACCAGTTGTTGAGCAAGATATATTTGAATTTATGGAACAATTTGATGGCGAAACTTACGGAACAAGTCTTCAAAATGCAGTTGAATATCGAGAAGTCAAAAGTCATACAAACTTTGCGTTAATCATGGGGAATGAAGGTGCTGGCGTTGATTCAGAGATACTTGAACAAACGACTAAGAATCTTCATATACCGCTATATGGCAAAGCTGAAAGTTTAAATGTAGCTGTATCTTGTGGTATCTTGCTTTATCATTTGAAAGGTTGACCAATTATATAATATTTAATATAATGATTTCATAATCAATATGAGCTTACAAAAGGACGTAAATTAATGTTTACACATGACAAGGGAATGGATTCGAGACTGAAAAATCCTATGTTGTAACTTAATTTTTTTCATCTTTTTAGCTACTTAAAGAAATTTAAGTCGGAATGTAGATCCGTTATCAACATATAAGTGTATGCATAACTATGTATAAATTTGGGTGGTACCACGGAAGACTTCGTCCCTCTATATTTGAGGAGGCGGAGTCTTTTTTTCGACCAAAATAGGAGGATATATATGTCATTACGAGAAAAGTTATCTGAATTAAGACAAGATGCGCTTGTAAGAATTAATGAAGCAAAAGCAGAAAGATCATTACAAGACGTGAAAGTAAATTATTTAGGTAAAAAAGGCGTTATTACAGGCCTTATGAAAGAAATGAAAGAATTACCTAAAGAAGAAAGACCAGAATTTGGTCAACTTGTGAACGAAGTACGTAAAGCTGTTGAGAAAGAAATCGAAGCTAAACAAGTACTTTTAGAAGAGGAAGCATTAAACCAACAATTAGAGAATGAAACAATCGATGTAACGTTGCCTGGTAGAAAAGTAAGTTTAGGTGCGAAACATCCACTAACTAAAATCAATGAAGATTTAGAAGATTTATTTATTGGTTTAGGTTATGAAATCGTTGAAGGTTATGAAGTAGAATCTGACTATTATAACTTTGAAGCACTTAATTTACCAAAGTCTCATCCAGCACGTGATATGCAAGATACTTTTTATATTTCAGAAGAAATCTTAATGCGTACACATACATCTCCTGTACAAGCGAGAACTTTAGAAAAACGTAATGGTGTTGGACCAGTTAAAATCATCTGTCCAGGTAAAGTTTACCGTAGAGACTCTGATGATGCGACGCACAGTCATCAATTCACACAAATTGAAGGTTTAGTCGTAGCTGAAAATATCAAGATGAGTGACTTAAAAGGAACATTAGAATTATTAGCACGTAAATTATTTGGTAAAGATCGTGAAATTAGACTAAGACCAAGTTTCTTCCCATTCACTGAACCGTCAGTTGAAGTAGATGTGTCATGTTTCAAATGTAAAGGTAAAGGATGTAACGTTTGTAAACAAACAGGTTGGATAGAAGTTCTTGGTTCAGGAATGGTACATCCAAATGTATTAGAAATGGCAGGCTTTGATTCAAATAAATATTCTGGATTTGCTTTTGGTTTAGGACCAGACAGAATGGCAATGTTGAAATATGGAATTGAAGATATTAGACATTTCTATACAAATGACGTGAGATTTTTAGAACAATTTAAGCCTGTAGAAGATGGTGGTGAAGCATAATGTTAGTAAGTAAAGAGTGGTTAAGTGAATATATAAATATAGATGCTAATACTGAAGATTTAGCTGAGAAAATTACAAGAAGCGGTATTGAAGTTGATAGTGTTACACATTATGGAGACGATATTAAAAAATTAGTCGTTGGACATGTGGTTTCTAAAGAGAAACATCCAGAAGCAGATAAACTGAATATTTGTATAGTGGATGTTGGTGAAGAAGAACCCGTACAAATCGTTTGTGGTGCACCAAATGTAGATAAAGATCAATATGTCATCGTTGTAAGAGTAGGTGGTCGTTTACCTGGTGGCGTTAAAATTAAAAGAGCTAAATTACGCGGTGAAGTATCAGAAGGTATGATTTGTTCATTACAAGAAATAGGTATTGATCCAAATGTTATGCCTAAAAAATATGCAGATGGCATTTACGTCTTCTCAAACGAACCAACGCCTGGTAGTGATGCTCTAGAAGCATTATTATTAAATGACGATGTATTAGACTTTGATTTGACACCAAATAGAGCAGACTGTTTAAGTATGCTTGGTGCTGCACATGAAGTGAGTGCATTATATGGCAATGACATACAATACCCAAATACTTCTTTAGATGAATCTGAAGAGAAAGCTAGTCAATCATTATCAGTGACTGTTCAAGATCAAGAAGGTGTTCCATTCTATGCAGCTAGAGTTGTTAAAAATGTAACAATTGCACCATCTCCATCATGGATGCAGTCTAGATTAATGAAAGCTGGCATCCGTCCAATTAACAACGTGGTAGATGTTTCGAATTACGTACTTTTAGAGTATGGTCAACCGTTACACATGTTTGATCAAGATCAAATTGGGTCAGATCAAATTGTTGCACGTTATGCACATGAAAATGAAAAAATCACAACATTAGATAATGTTGAAAGAGAACTACTAACTTCAGACCTTGTTATAACAAATGGTGAAGAACCAATTGCAATCGCTGGTGTAATGGGTGGCGATTTCTCAGAAGTTACAGAAAACACTCAAAATGTCGTAATCGAAAGTGCATTATTTAATGCTACAAATGTTAGACAAACATCAAGACGATTAGGCTTAAGAAGTGAAGCTTCAAGCAGATTCGAAAAAGGTATTGCGAGTGAAAGAGTACTCGACGCTTTAGATAGAGCAGCAAAATTATTACAAGATATTGCTGGTGGAACTGTGTTAAGTGAAGTTGTATCAGACGGTAATTTACCAGAATTGTCTCGTACGATAGACATTACGACACAAGATGTTAATCAATTAATCGGTTTCGACCTTTCTACAGATGAAATTAATACAATATTTAATCGTTTAGGATTTGAAACGATTGTATCTGACGATGCCTTTAAAGTAGAAGTGCCATCAAGAAGAAATGATATTTCGATTAAAGCAGACTTAATCGAAGAGGTTGCGCGTATTTACGGATATGATCAATTACCTTCGACATTGCCAAACTTTGATAATGCAACTGCTGGCTATTTAACAGATAACCAATTGAAGACACGAAAAGTTAAAGAAATTCTTGAAGGTGCTGGTTTAGATCAAGCTATTACGTATTCATTAGTTCGTAAAGATGTTGCTCAAAACTATACTTTAGAACAACAAGAAGTTGTAGAACTTATGATGCCTATGAGTGAAGATCAAGCTGTATTACGTCAAAGTTTATTACCTAGATTAGTTGACGCTACACGTTATAATGTTGCGCGTAAGAATAAAAACGTTGCTTTATATGAACTTGGTAAAGTGTTCTATAGTAACGGAAAAGATCAATTACCAACAGAAGTTGAATTTTTAAGTGGTATTTTAACAGGACAATATACAAGTAATAAATGGCAACAAAAAGATGAACCTGTTGATTTCTTCTTAGTAAAAGGAATTGTAGAACGTCTTGCAGAACAATTAAACTTAACGTTCACTTATGAAGCGACGACATTAGACTTATTACATCCAGGTAGAACAGCATACGTTAAATTGAATGATGAAGTTGTTGGTTTAATAGCAGAGCTACATCCTAAAGTTGAAAAAGAAAATGACTTAGACCGCACTTATGTGTTTGAGTTAAACTTCACAAAAATCTTAGGACAACCTGTTGGCAAAATTGAATACGAAGCGATTCCAAAATTCCCAGGAGTTTCAAGAGATATTGCACTAGTTGTTAACACAGAAGTTACGGCAGCTACACTTATTCATACAATTAATGAAAATGGTGCAGATATATTAAATAACGCAGAAGTATTTGACGTTTACGAAGGCGAACATATGGAACCAGGCAAGAAATCGGTCGCAATTCGCTTAGATTATTTAGACGTTAATGAAACATTGACAGAAGATAAAGTTTCAGCAGTACACGAGCAAATCTTAACAGCATTAGAACAAAATGGTGCGACATTAAGAGCATAAGATATACAAATAAACACAGCAATCTGAAGGATCATATCAGATTGCTGTGTTTTTATATTATTTTTTCCGCTTGTTTGTTGAATTTGTCAGTTGTTTACCGATAAACCAAATTAAATAGCAAATAATGATTAGAGCAAGTATGACTTGCCAACTGAATGTAATAAGTAACATATTAATTTCTCCTTTTTCGATTAATAAGGTCTAATACTTTATCTCTATTTTTAAAATGTGTTTTCGTAATTTTATCTAACTGTTGCATGTCATATTTTTGGACGATTTTTGCTGCTTCTAGATCTACTTTATTACTTGCGCCTTTAGGAATAATGACATTTAAAGATTTTGCTAATTGATCCATGTGTTTAACAAATGCATATCTTGCGATAATACTTGCTGCAGCAATTGCGATAGATTTTGATTCACCTTTTGTTTCAAAGTGTGTAATGTCTTTACGTGGCATTTGACCAATAATGTATCGTTCATAAGTGCTTGCTTGTACAAACTGGTCAATCACAATTTGTTCTAATTCTTGTTCGTCGATTCGTGAGATGACATTTTTAATAGCTTGATTGTGAAGAACTGCTTTCATTTTAACTTGACTCCAACCTTCTGCTTGCTTTGTATTGTAATTGGGATTATCAAGTACAATTAGAGAATGAGGGCATATTTGTATAATTTGTTCAGCTAGTTCTACAATTTTTGGATCAGTTAAAGACTTGGAGTCCATCACACCGATTTCTTTTAATATTTTAGCGTTTTGTTTAGATACATATGCTGCACATACTGTGAGTGGGCCAAAATAATCGCCACTGCCTGCTTCATCACTACCAATTGTATTATGTATATCAAATTCATGTTTTTTTGGAGCTGGTGTTGCTTTAGATGGTGATGACGTTATGTTTTGTTTAAGTACTTCACTTGCTACTTGTTCTGCATCTTTACCTTGAAACATTATTTTTTTTGAACGGTATATTTGGACTTGTGTACTTTTTATTTTCTTGCGGGCTAAAGTGCCAGTTGGTAAGTTCTTTGTTTCCATATTATATTGTTTTATAAGTTGATCGATTGTATTGGAGTCAATTGTTTTTACGATGTTTGCCACTTTTAAGTCCTGCCTTTTTAATTTTTTCTATAAATAGAGTAGCATAAATTTATGATATAAACGAATTTTCTCAAATCAAGTTGGTGGATATTCATACACAAATGAACTTATGTCATGTATAATATAGTATGATTACATATATAGAAATCCATTTATAATTTGAACAGGGGTAGTATAATGAGTGAAAATAAAAATAGAGTGACAGTGGTTATAAATGATCAACATTATACAATTATTGGTGAAGACGATCCATCACATATTCGATATGTAGCTGGTAGAGTGGATGAAAAGTTGCAAGCGCTCGGGCAATTAAATGCAGGCTTGGATACAACGCGTAAATCTGTTCTTACAGCTGTTAATGTTATGCATGAATATGTTAAATTAGAAGAAGAAAATGAAAACTTAAGAGAAGAAATCAAACAATTAAAAAATAAAGGACATTTAGAATGATAACATTACTTATATTTTTATGTTTAATTATAGGTGTCATCATTGGATATAGACGTAGTTTAGTATTACAATCATTACATTCTATCGGCACGATTAGTTCATTGGTGATTGCCAGCATTTGTTACGCACCATTTAGCAAGCAATTGCATTTAATATTACCTTATCCGAGTGCGTCTACAGAAGGTAAGAATGCAATATTTAACAGTATTAATAATGAGAATGCATTTTATAATATTATGGCGATTCTCATTTTATTTGTTTTTACTAAAATAATTTTACAAATTGTAGCAACAGTATTTGATTTTTATCATCAAATGGAATTTGGCGGTAAATATGCAAGGTATTATGGTATCGTACTTGGATTTATAGAAGCATATTTAGTTGTAATTATCATACTAGCAGCAGTTGCGGTAATCCCCGTAGCACCTTTTATAGATGCATTACAACAGTCTTCTATTGGAAATGCAGTATTAACAAAGACACCATTCTTATCTGATCAATTAGTAAAATGGCTTTCAAATTAAATGAATTCATATTGAAAAAAGTCATGGGAGAACCTATGACTTTTTTTACGGAGGAATAGACATGTTAACAAAAAAAGATATCGTAAAAATGTTAGAAACAATTGCAATATACATGGAAATTAAAGGTGAGAATCCATTTAAAGTATCAGCATACAGAAAAGCAAGTCAATCATTGGAAACAGATGAAAGAACGTTAAACGAAATTGAAGATGTGACATCATTAAAAGGCATTGGTAAAGGTGTAGGCGATGTCATAAATGAATATATAGATAATGGGACACAAAGTTATTTAGATGAGTTAAAACAAGAAATTCCAGAAGGACTTATTCCATTATTAAAAATACCTGGATTAGGTAGTAAAAAAATTGCGAAATTATATAAAGAATTAGATATAAAAAATAAAGAAGATTTAATCAAAGCGTGTGAAAATAATCAAGTGTCTGAATTACCAGGTTTTGCGAAAAAGACTGAACAAAAACTTCTTGAAGAAGCGAAAGTGTTAGGGCAACGACCTGAAAAATATCCAATCAATACTATGATTAAAGCACATGAAGTTATTAATCAATTTTTAGATAATATTGAAGACATTATTCAATATCAAGTTGCAGGTAGTTTCAGAAGAATGAAAGAAATGAGCAAAGACTTAGATTATATTATTTCGACTGAAGAACCTACAAAAGTACAACAAGCACTACTTGATTTTCCAGATATTAAAGAACAAATTGCTGTTGGACAAACGAAAGTTTCTCTAGATTTACAAATTGAAGATGATGTTATTGGTGTTGATTTTAGACTGATTCAACCAGAAGCTTTCTATCATACATTGCAACATTTTACAGGTTCTAAAGACCATAATATAAAAATTAGACAACTTGCTAAACAAAAAAATGAAAAAGTAAGTGAGTATGGTATAGAAGAAGCAAATGGTAATATCATTACTTATCAAAGTGAAAAGGAAATTTATGATCATTTTAACGTGCCATATATACCACCAACAATGCGTGAGGATGGTACAGAATTTGATAAAGATATTCAAGATATCATACAGTTAGAAGATATTAATGGTGATATTCATATGCATACAACTTATAGTGATGGTGCATTTAAACTTGAAGAAATGATTGAAGCGGCAATTGAACGTCAATATCAATTTATTTGTATTACAGACCATTCTAGAAGTTTAGCAGTAGCAAATGGATTATCTATTGAACGTTTATTGGAACAAAACGAAAAAATTAAAAAACTAAATGAATCATATAAAGAAATTGATATTTATAGTGGTACAGAAATGGATATTAAACCAGATGGTAGTTTAGATTATCCAGATGACGTATTGAAAGAATTAGATTATGTGATTGCAGCAATCCACCAAAGTTTCAATCAATCTGAAGAGGAGATTATGAATAGACTTAGAACTGCATGTGAAAATCAATATGTCAGACATATAGCACATCCGACAGGTAGAATTATTGGCAGAAGAGAAGGATATCGTCCTAATATTGATGAACTTATTAAAATGGCAAGAGATACTAATACAGTATTAGAACTGAATGCTAATCCACAACGATTAGATTTAAACGCTGACGTATTAAAAAATAATCCTGACCTAATGATTACAATTAATACGGATGCCCATCATATTGATCATTTTGATTTCATGAAATATGGTGTTGGAACGGCTCAAAAAGGTTGGGTTAAAAAATCACAAGTTATTAATGCTAAATCACGTGAGGCATTTAAAAAATGGATCCAATCAACAAAATAAAGTATTAAAAGAAGAGGGAAGATAATATGAATGAGAAAACATTAAAAGTTCTTGAATATCCCTTAATTATTCAACAATTGTCTACTCATGCGACAAGTGATATTGCTGAACGCCTTATTAACGAACTTAAACCAAGTGATGAACTTGAAACAGTTCAGCAAAGTATAAATGAAACAGACGAAATGACTCAAATTTATAATAAACATAGAGTACCTGGTTATTCAGGCCTAAAAGATATTAAGTCTTATGTAAGACGTGCAGAAATTGGCAGTTTGTTAAACGTTGAAGAATTAAACCAAATTAAACGTAATATTCAAGTTCAAAATAGATTCAAAACATTTTACGCTAGTATCGTTGATGAAGATGAAGCAATCCTTTATCCAAATATCGATGGTTATGTAGCGCAATTGCCAGTATTAAGTGACTTGCTGAATCAAATAAGTGAACAGTGTGATGAGCACGATTTGTTTGATACAGCAAGTCCGAAATTAGCTGAATTGAGACATCAAATTAAAAAAACGAACGATCGCATTAAATCAAGATTAGAGCAAATGGTTAGATCTTCAGCTAATCAGAAGAAATTATCGGATTCAATTGTTACGGTTAGAAATGATAGACATGTACTTCCGGTTAAAGCAGAATATCGTCAAGATTTTAATGGTATCGTGCATGATCAATCTGCATCTGGCCAAACATTATATATTGAACCAAGTGCAATTGTTGAAATGCATAATCAAATTGCTCAAGTTAAAGCTAAAGAAAAAGAAGAAAAAGATAGATTGTTATATATACTGACAGAACAAGTAAGCGAAGTAGGCTATGAATTACTTTCAAGTACAGAAGTTATGGGGCATTTAGACTTTGTGACAGCAAAAGCTAAATTTGGTGCAACTATTAAAGCTACTAAACCAATCATATCTGAAGATAGAGCAATATATTTACCTAAAGCAAGACATCCATTAATTAATCAATCAGAAGTTGTTAGCAATACGATTGAATTTAAAGAAGACATTAATGCTGTTATTATTACAGGTCCTAATACTGGTGGTAAGACCGTTACCTTAAAAACAGTTGGTTTAATCACGTTAATGGCACAATCTGGTTTGTTAATTCCGACATTAGATGGCGCAATTATAACAATATTTAAGAAAGTATTTTGTGACATTGGTGACGAACAATCTATTGAACAATCGTTATCGACTTTTTCATCACATATGAAAAATATCGTCAACATTATTGATCAAGCGGATAAAGACTCATTAATTTTATTTGATGAATTAGGAGCAGGAACTGATCCGAGTGAAGGTGCAGCATTAGCAATGAGTATTTTAGATTATACGATTGAAAGAGATGCTTTAATCATGGCAACAACACATTATCCTGAACTTAAAGCATATAGCTATAATCGAGAGAAAGTGATGAATGCAAGTGTTGAATTTGACGTTGAAACATTAAGACCAACTTATAAATTATTAATGGGTATACCAGGACGCTCAAACGCATTTGAAATCTCTAAAAAATTAGGGCTAAAAAATGAACTCATCAATCATGCAAAATCACTGATTGGTCAAGATGAAAAAGAAATCAATGTCATGATAGAATCACTTGAGAAAAATGCTAAATCTGTTGAAAATGATCGTATTGAAGTTGAAAAATTAAAACAAGAATCTATAGACTTGCATCAATCATTAACGCAAGAATTACAACGCTTTGAAAACTTCAAAACACAATTGATGGATGAAGCGAGAAATAAAGCCAATCAAGAAGTTAAACAGAAGACTGAAGAAGCGGAAACAATCCTTCAAGAACTAAGAGATATGAGAGATAATTCAGCTGCAAATGTAAAAGAGCATGAATTGATTGAGCGAAAGAAACGACTTGATAATCAATATACATCGCAATCTCTGAAACAAAATGTTAAAAAAGAACGTCACGATAAGATTGAAAAAGGTGATGACGTTAAAGTATTATCATACGGTCAAAAAGGTGAAGTTATCGATGTGATCAGCGATGAAGAAGTTGTTGTTCAGATGGGTATACTAAAAATGAAAATAGAAGTAAAAGATTTAGAAAAACTAGATAAAAAGAAACAACAACCAAGCAAAGTTGTTCCTAGAACGAATCGCTCTACAATAAAAATGGATTTAGATTTACGAGGTTACCGATATGAAGATGCTATGTTAGAATTAGACCAATATATCGATCAAGCAGTACTTTCTAATTACGGTACAGTGAACATTATTCATGGTAAAGGTACAGGTGCATTACAAAAAGGTGTAGCTGACCATCTTAAAAAACATCGTTCTGTAGAATCATATCGTACAGGTATGCCTTCAGAAGGTGGATTTGGTGTTACTGTTGTAACATTGAAATAAGGAGGAAACATATTGGATAATTTTGATATGTATAAACTAGCTAAAGTATTACTCGTTATTTCTGCTTTAACATTTATAGCAGGTATTGCATACTTAATATTTTTATAAGGAGGAATTTTCTTGATAAATACAAATGTCGAAAACCACGTTCTTTATATACAATTAAATCATGGTCCGGTAAATGCTTTAAATGAGGCAGTATTAAATAGCATTATTGAAGCAATTGAAACAGAAGGATTCAATGAAGATGTGAAAGTCATCGTTATAAAAGGTAATGAAAAATGTTTCTCTGCAGGTGCAGATATTAAATCATTCCCAGAACTAACTAAACATGAAAGATTAGATTTAGCTTCTACAAGTGCTAAATTATTTAGATTGATTAAGACATGTCATAAGCCAGTTATCAGTTCAATTCATGGTGTTTGTTTAGGCGGTGGCTTTGAACTTGCTTTAGCATGTGATATGAGATTAATCACGAAAGATACAAAAGTAGGATTACCTGAAATTAACTTAGGTATATTCCCGGGCTTTGGTGGTGTCAGACGATTATCCGCAATGTTAGGACAACATAAAGCTTTACAAGCTGCGTTAACTGGTGAGAATATCAATTTAGAAGAAGTGAAACATTTATTTAATGAAATAGTCGAAGATAAAGAAGCATTAGAACAAGCTACTGAAAAATTAGCTACTACAATCGCTTCTAAATCTTTAGACTCTATTAAAGTCATCAAGCAAATGTCTAATTTAGATTTATCATTAGAAAGTGATCAAATTGAAGAAAGACATTTTGTTGATATTATTGAAAGCGACAATGCAAAAGAAGGTATTGATGCATTTATAAACAAAAGAAAACCTGAATTTAAGTGATTGCTAATATAGTTCATATCAAGTACAATACACTTTGAGCAAACAACATGCATTGCAAAATAAAGCGTGCTATACTCTCATTATCATAAGTTAACAAGGAGGATTTTTCCAATGGCATTATTAAAAGCAACAGATGCAAATTTCGATGAACAAATCAAAGAAGGCGTTAGTTTAGTGGACTTCTGGGCACCATGGTGTGGACCTTGTAAAATGATCGCGCCAGTATTAGAAGATTTAGCTAAAGACGTTGAAGGTAAAGCTAACATCGTTAAATTAGACGTTGATGAAAACCAAGCAACAGCAGCTAAATACGAAGTTATGAGTATCCCAACTTTAATCGTATTTAAAGATGGCGAAGCTGTAGATAAAGTAGTAGGTTTCCAACCTAAAGAACAACTAGAACAAGTATTATCTAAACATTATTAATCGTTACAACCTATGATTAATCCAAACTGTCTACAAAGCATATGACTTTGTAGGCAGTTTTTGTGTGATGATAGATATTTATATAGAACATATGTTTTGGTCAATGTAAATTTTATTGATATAATGAATTTAAAAAGGTAGGTGATAAAGGTGGAAGACTACCAAAAGAAAATTAAGCAAAAACTTGAAGTTTTACCAACAGATCCTGGATGTTACATCATGAAAGATAGACAACAAACGGTTATATATGTTGGAAAAGCTAAACGATTAAGAAACAGAGTTCGTAGCTATTTCACAGGTGCACATGATGAAAAGACAACTCGACTCGTAGGGGAGATTAGAGATTTTGAATTTATCGTGACTTCAAGTGAAATAGAATCTTTATTACTTGAACTTAACTTAATTAAAAAACATCAACCACGTTATAATATATTATTAAAAGATGACAAAAGTTATCCATTTATAAAAATTACAAAAGAAAAACACCCTAGACTTATCGTGACGAGAACTGTAAAAAAAGATTCGGGTAAATACTTCGGACCATATCCTAATGCTTATGCCGCACATGAAACGAAAAAATTACTAGATAGAATTTATCCGTTAAGAAAATGTGTCACAATGCCAAATAAAGTATGCCTTTATTATCATATTGGCCAATGTTTAGGACCTTGCGTTTATCCAGTCGAACAAAGCGAGTATCAAACGATGGTTAAAGAAATTACTGATTTTCTAAATGGTGATGACAAAACAATCGTCAATGACTTAAACGAGAAGATGAATCAAGCGAGTGAAGCTTTGAAGTTTGAAGAAGCGAAAGAATACCGTGACTTAATACAACATATTGAAATGTTAAATTATAAACAGAATATGATGTCAGCAGATATGACAATGAGGGATATATTTGGTTATTCTGTTGATAAAGGGTGGATGTGTATTCAAGTATTCTTTATTAGACAAGGTAAATTAATTGAAAGACAAGCATCTATGATACCTATTATTCAAACTGCTGAAGAAGAATTCTATACATTTATTGGACAATTCTATTCTTTAAATCAACATTTAACGCCTAAGGAAATTCATATTCCGAAAAATTTAGACATTAAAACAGTTGAGTCAGTCGTTGATTCAAAAGTGGTTCAGCCTAAAAGAGGTCAGAAAAAAGAAATGGTGGATCTTGCGATAAAAAATGCGAGCATTTCACTTAAAAATAAATTTGAATTAATTGCGAAAGATGAATCTAGAACGATCAAAGCTATTGAGAACTTAGGAGAGGCTATGGGTATTCAAACACCGATTAGAATTGAAGCATTTGATAATTCTAATATTCAAGGTGTAGATCCAGTGTCTGTTATGATTGCTTTTGTGGATGGTAAGCCAAGTAAAAAGGACTATCGCAAATATAAAATTAAATCTGTAAAAGGTCCAGATGATTACAAGTCAATGCAAGAAGCGGTTCGAAGAAGATATACAAGAGTATTAAAAGAAGGACTACCAATTCCTGATTTAATTATTGTCGATGGTGGTAAAGGACATATGTCTTCAGTGAGAGATGTATTAGAAAATGAACTAGGACTTGATATACCAATTGCAGGTCTAAGTAAAAATGACAAACACCAAACTTCAGAATTATTGTACGGATCACAAGCAGAAATTATACCACTAAAGAAAAATTCTCAAGAATTTTATTTACTTCAACGCATTCAAGATGAAGTGCACCGATTTGCAATTAGTTTCCATAGATCAACACGACAAAAAACATCACTTAAGTCAGCTTTAGATGAAATAGAAGGTATTGGACCAAAACGTAAACAAACATTATTAAAACATTTTGGCTCAATTAAAAAAATGAGAGAATCGAATTTAGAGGATTTTGTTAAAATTGGTGTTCCGAAAAAGGTTGCTCAAAACTTAGTAGATAAGCTTAGTAAATAAATGGTAAAATTACAACAAAAAATCTATATATTTGGGTATGAGAATAATTCTCATGCCCAAATTCATACTTAATGATGTTACAATATACATGTAAATGCTCATCGAATTTTTTTTGGGATGTATGTAATCGTTTTCAGATTATTATATTCTTAATATAACGATAGAGCCATAGATTAAAGTTAGGGGGGACTTCTTTTGGCGTCAAGCGAAAAACAGTTTATTTTACGTCGTATTCATTCATTATTAGGTGTAATTCCTATAGGAATATTCTTAATTCAGCATTTGGTTATTAACCATTTTGCAACGATAAGTCCAGAAGCTTTTAATAAAGCATCAGATTTTATGTGGAATTTACCATTTAAAATTGTATTAGAAGTTGTAGTTATTTATATTCCTATACTATTCCACGCTATTTATGGATTATACATAGCGTTTACAGCTAAAGAAAACGTAGGAAGGCATTCACTATTTAGAAACTGGATGTTCTTATTACAACGTTTAACTGGTATCATATCATTTATTTTCATAGCTGTTCATGTTTACCAAACGCGTATTCAAGCTGCATTAGGTCATCACGTTGACTTTGATATGGTTTCAGATATTTTATCTAATCCAATTTCTGTAACGCTATATGTTATTGGTGTATTAAGTGTTATATTCCATTTCTCAAATGGTTTATGGTCATTCTTCATTACTTGGGGAATTACACAATCACCAAAATCACAACGTTTTATGACTTATGTAACTTTATTTGTATTTATCGTAATTAGTATTATTGGCTTAAGAGCTATTTTTGCATTCGTATAGGATTTATACTTTTTAGGGGAGTGACAATTTTTATGGCAAACAACAAAATCATTGTTGTCGGTGGTGGTTTAGCAGGACTAATGGCAACTATTAAAGCTGCTGAACAAGGTGCGCATGTTGATTTATTCTCATTAGTACCTGTTAAACGTTCACACTCTGTTTGTGCTCAAGGTGGTATTAACGGAGCTGTCAATACTAAAGGTGAAGGCGACTCTGTTGACATTCACTTTGATGACACAGTGTATGGTGGAGATTTCCTCGCTAACCAAACACCTGTAAAAAATATGACTGCAGCAGCACCAAGTATCATACATTTATTAGACAGAATGGGTGTAATGTTTAACCGTACACCAGAAGGACTTTTAGATTTCCGTCGATTTGGTGGTACTTTGCATCATAGAACTGCATATGCAGGTGCAACAACTGGACAACAATTACTATATGCATTAGACGAACAAGTTAGAAGTTATGAAGTTAAAGGTTTAGTTACAAAATATGAAGGTTGGGAATTTTTAGGTATTGTTAAAGATGAGGAAGATGCTGCACGTGGTATCATCGCCCAAAACTTAACAGACTCTAAAATCGAATCATTTGGATCAGATGCTGTAATTATGGCAACTGGTGGACCAGGTATCATATTTGGTAAATCTACTAACTCAATGATTAATACAGGTTCAGCAGCTTCTGTTGTTTATCAACAAGGTGCTAAATATGCAAATGGTGAGTTTATTCAAATTCATCCAACTGCAATTCCTGGTGATGATAAATTAAGATTAATGAGTGAATCAGCTCGTGGTGAAGGTGGACGTATTTGGACGTATAAAGACGGTAAACCTTGGTATTTCTTAGAAGAAAAATATCCTGATTACGGTAACTTAGTACCTCGTGATATTGCGACTCGTGAAATATTTGATGTTTGTGTGAACCAAAAACTTGGTATTAACGGTGAAAACATGGTATACCTTGATTTATCACACAAAGATGCACATGAGTTAGATGTTAAGCTTGGTGGTATAATAGAAATATATGAAAAATTCACTGGTGACGACCCTCGTAAAGTCCCAATGAAAATTTTCCCAGCAGTTCATTATTCAATGGGCGGTATCTGGGTAGACTTTGATCAAATGACAAATATTAAAGGTTTATTCGCTGCTGGTGAATGTGACTACTCACAACATGGTGGAAATAGATTAGGTGCAAACTCTTTATTATCTGCTATTTATGGTGGTATGGTTGCAGGACCAAATGCAGTTAAATATGCTAATAATATTGAAAAATCATATACAGAATTAGATGAAGAAATTTTCCAAAAACGTATAAATGAAGAACAAGAAAAATTCGATCATTTATTACAACTTAAAGGTACAGAAAATGCTTATAAGTTACACAAAGAATTAGGAGAAATTATGACAGCCAATGTTACAGTTGTTCGTCATAATGATAAACTTCTAGAAACAGATAAGAAAATTGTTGAGTTGATGGAAAGATATCAAAATATTGATATGGAAGATACATCTACTTGGAGTAACCAAGCTGTATTCTTTACGCGTCAATTATGGAATATGTTAGTGTTAGCAAGAGTTATTACGATTGGTGCATATAATCGTAACGAATCACGTGGTGCACATTACAAACCAGAATTCCCAGACCGTAATGATGAAGAGTGGTTAAAAACAACGATTGCTCAATTTAGAGGACCTAAAGAAGCACCAGAATTTTCATATGAAGAAGTGGATATTAGTCACATTAAACCTCGTAAACGTGATTACTCTAAGAAATCTAAAGGAGGTAAATAATTATGGCAGACACTCAAACAGTTGAAAACAATGCACAAGGTCAAAACCAAGAAAACAAAACGATTTCAATCATTATCAAACGTCAAGAAAATGATAAATCTCAACCTTATGAAGAAAAATTTGAGATTCCTTATAGACCAAATATGAACGTTATTGCAGCTTTAATGGAAATTCAAAGAAATCCGATTAAGTCAAATGGTGAAAAGACGACACCAGTAACTTGGGATATGAACTGTCTTGAAGAAGTTTGTGGTGCATGTTCTATGGTTATTAACGGTAAAGCGCGTCAATCATGTTCAGCTATTATTGATCAATTGGAACAACCAATTAAACTTGAACCAATGAAGACATTCCCAGTTATTCGTGATTTACAAGTTGACCGTTCTCGTATGTTCGATAACTTGAAAAAAGTTAAAGCTTGGGTACCAATTGATGGTACTTATGACTTAGGACCAGGACCTCGTATGCCTGAGAAAAAACGTCAAACAGCATATGAACTTTCTAAATGTATGACATGTGGTGTATGTTTAGAAGTTTGTCCGAACGTAAACGTGAATAATAATTTCATGGGGGCTCAAGCAATATCTCAAGTTCGTTTGTTCAACTTGCATCCAACTGGAAGCATGACTAAAGATGAACGTATTAAAGCACTTATGTCTGATGGTGGTATACAAGAGTGTGGTAGTTCTCAAAACTGTGTAAATGCTTGTCCAAAAGGTATTCCTTTAACAACATCAATCGCAGCAATGAACAGAGAGGCTACTTTCCAAATGTTTAAATCATTCTTCGGTTCAGATCACGAAGTAAACTAATAAAGATATGAGAGGCTGGGACATAATTTTATGTCTTGGCCTCTTATTTGTTTATTTATATAACATAAAGACCAATTCATTAACTGCAAATAAGCGTATGTGTTATTATTATTAATATAAGTTTGATGAGAAAAGAGGTACAAACAACTATGGAAGAAATTACAAAACAGATTGAATATTCGTTAAGACATATAGTAGAAAGAACGAAATTAAAATCAAGAGGTCAGTTAAAGGTTTATGATATAACACCGCCTCAATTTATTGCTTTACAATGGCTCAATGAGCATGATCAAATTACAATTGGTGAGTTATCTAAACGTTTATTTTTAGCATATTCTACAACAACAGATATAGTAGATAAACTTGAGAAAAAAGAACTCGTTCAAAGAATTCAATCTGAGAAAGATAAAAGAGTATTCCACGTCAAATTATTAGAAAAAGGCACGGCACTTATTGACGAAGTTGTTCAAGCGAGACAAATTTATACTGAAGATCTTCTATCTATTATGGAAGATGAAGATAAAATAAAGTTTAATGAAGCGTTAGAAATTATGTTGAAAAGAATGCGAAGTGAAGATGAATGAATAAACCAATTGGCGTAATCGACTCAGGAATTGGTGGTTTAACAGTTGCTAAAGAAATCATGCGACAATTGCCAAATGAGACGATATTTTATTTAGGTGATATAGGAAGGTGTCCTTATGGCCCGAGAACAAGAGAAGAAGTTAAATCATTTACCATTCAATTAGCTAACTTTTTAGTTGAAAAAGATATTAAAATGCTAGTCATCGCATGTAACACAGCTACTGCGGTTGCTTTGAAACCTTTACAAGAAATGTTATCAATACCCGTGATTGGAGTTATTGATCCAGGTTCAAGAACAGCAATTATGACAACTAAAAATAATCGTGTACTTGTTCTTGGTACTGAAGGGACAATTAAATCTGAAGCATATAGACGAAGTATCAAATCTATTAATCCTCAAGTAGAAGTTAAAGGCGTCGCTTGTCCAGGATTCGTTCCTTTAGTTGAACAAATGAGATATAAAGATCCGACGATTACGAGTATTGTTATCCATCAAACGCTTAAACAGTGGCGATATGATGACTCAGATACAGTAATTTTAGGATGTACACATTATCCACTACTATATGATGCGATTCATCAGTATTTTGATGATGGCAAGACAATTATATCTTCAGGTTTAGAAACAGCAAGAGAAGTAAGTGCATTATTGACTTTTAGTAATGAGCATTCATATTATACACCAAATCCGAAACATCAATTTTTTGCAAATGGTGATGTTGAACATATTACGAGAACGATAAAAGAGTGGCTACATATAGAAGATGCTCGTGTTGAACGAATAACATTGTAAGGAGAGATAAATATGAAAGATATTATTATTGCATCAAATAACCAAGGAAAGATAAATGACTTTAAAACCATTTTTCCAAAAGCAAATGTTATAGGTATTTCTGAAATTGCACCTGATTTTGATGTAGAAGAAACAGGTACAACATTTGAAGAAAATGCAATTTTGAAAGCAGAAGCGGCTTCAAAACAATTAAATAAAATCGTTATTGCTGATGATAGCGGATTATCTGTAAAAGCTTTAAATGGTGAACCAGGTATTTATTCAGCAAGATATGCAGGCGCACAAAAAAATGATCAAGATAATATAGAAAAATTATTAACAAACTTAAAGGGTATAGAAGATAGAGCAGCAGAATTTGTTTGTGCCATTGCTGTAAGTGAGCCTGGTAAAGAAACTGTTACATATGAAGGTAAAGCACCTGGTGAAATTATAGACGAACCACGAGGGGAAAATGGATTTGGCTATGACCCAATTTTCTTTGTACCATCACAAGACAGAACGATGGCAGAATTAACTGCTGCAGAAAAAAGTGCAATCAGTCACCGTGGTAATGCAATTAAATTAATGAATGAAGACATAGGGGAGCGATTCCAATGAAATGGGTAATTGTTAGCGATAATCATGGCGAACAAGGCATACTTCATGAAATATACGAAAAAAATAAAGACGCAGATTTATTTTTACATTTAGGTGATTCTGAATTCGACTATAACGATACAGAACTAAGTTTGTATCAAAGAGTTAAAGGAAATTGTGATTTCGATCCACAATTTCCAATAGAAGAACAAGGTGAAATAGAAGGTATTGGTTATTTCTATACACATGGTCATAGATATGATATTAAAGCATCTAGAGAAGTATTAAGTGCCCATGCTAAAAATAACCATGCTAAATTTGCATTTTATGGACATAGTCATATAGCTTTATGTGAGTCAATAGATGGCGTTTATTGTATCAATCCAGGAAGCATCTCTCAAACAAGAGGACAGTGGGAAGAAACATATGCGATCATCGAATTCGACGAAGCATTAAATAATGCAACTTTAACATATTTAAATAGAAATAATGAAGAAATAGAAAAATTATCATTAGCACTTTAAATATATATTTTGCAAAACAAAAATGGCAAATAGATTTTATTTATTGAGATATTCTTACGAATATCTCAATTTTATTAAAAATTTAGAATAAACTTTCAATTAAACAAAAATTGTTTTATAATTATGAATGTCGTTAATTTTATGTAAAAACTAATAAGTTATGATACGTAGGAGGGGTAGAAATGGGCAGAACACACGTTACATCAGTTATCAATGATGATGAGTTTTGTATAAATAAAAACGAATATAACGACTTACATAAGAACGAAAACATATATGTATTAACAGCAAATGGACTAGTACATGCGAGTGTTATAGAAATATTTGAAGATAAATCTTTGTGTAAAGCCGAAAAAGCCAATACAGTTAAAGTTAATGACATAGTTATCACCGAATAAAAGTAAAATAAAATAACTAAACGTGTAATAATACTTCGAAAGCGATTTAATAAACCTTTTTCTTTTTAAAAAGTATTGATAAATCAGTATCTATTCGATATAATTATTCTTGTGTTGAAAATGTCCTGGTAGCTCAGCTGGATAGAGCAACGGCCTTCTAAGCCGTCGGTCGGGGGTTCGAATCCCTCCCAGGACGTAAATTACCAATATCCCGTTGTATCTCGTTACTTGTAACGTTGATATGACGGGATTTTTTTGTATATGTTTGTACCTTGTTATATGTGGTATTAGAACTTTTACGCCAACGTTATAAAAATTGTATTAACTACAAAGGGTATTCTATAGAAGATTAGTAATAGTAAAGAAGGGTGCATGTGTCAAATAAGTGTCAAAAGTATAATAATGTACAACATGGATCATCAAGTATTTATGTTGTAGATTATTTTCTGTAATTTACATAAAGTGGAAATAAGGTAAATTTATAATATATTATATTTGAGAGAGTACTAAAAGAATAAAAGTCCTTATGAATAAGTTTTTTAACAATTACTTTAGAAATATTGAAACGCTATAGGTTTATAATGATATATTCTTTAATAAGAAAGGAAAATCAACGTTGAAATTGTGGACTTATATTGGTAAAAATGCATTGGTAACTTTAAAGGATGGTCAAGAATTTATTGGTAAAGTTACAAATTACGATGATGAAGTAGATAACGAATCTGGCGAAGATTCTATGCACTTGTCTGTCGGTAAGTCATTATATGATTTTGATGAAAGTGAAATAAAATCTATAGAAATCTTAGATTAGGTACCTGGACAACTAAACATGAAGTTAATGAAGTAAACCAAAAGATTATAATAAATAATAAATAGTATAAAAGGTCAAAGATAAAGCACCTAGCCATTTTTGGCTAAGGTGCTTTCAGAGTGTCGACAAAGTCTTAGACTTTGCCGGCATTTTTTTATGCGCATGCTTTTCGCGGGCATGTTCTCAGCCTGTAGTCTTCGAAT
>NZ_JAJNHJ010000019.1:0-44624 GCF_022386965.1 Mammaliicoccus sp. B-M6 | reverse complement strand
TAAACTTCAAAACAAATATAGTTGTTCGATTCATTAAAAACCAAAGGTTGATTACATACTAAAGATATTACACAAACATATGGACTTGACTAGTGCCCTTTTAGGGCTGGTCAGTAATAGAGGCTTATAGCCGCAGAACAAACCACCCGTTAAACGGGTGGTTTTGATTTGGACGGGTGCATTGTGAACACTTCTGGTCGAACTTGTTTATAACGGGTGCGTTGTGAACACTTCTCGCCAAACTTGCTCATAACAGGTGCGTTGTGAACACTTCTCGCCAAACTTGTTCATAACGCGTTTGTTAGTTACAAAACTTAGACGAATTGTTAATAAGGACCGTCTTAGTTACAAAACTCGGCCGAAGTGTTAATATGGACCGACTTAGTTACAAAAATCAGCCAAACTGTTACTATGGACCGCCTTAATTACAAAACTCCTGAGATTTGTAACTAAGGAACACAGTATTTGCACTTCTCACCAAAACTGCTAATAACGACACCAGTATTTGCACTTCTTGCCAAAACTGCTTATAACAGCAGTCCATTATGACAATTTCAATACTCCACTCACACAGAAAAGACTCGAAACATTTGTCTCGAGTCTTCTTTATTACTATTTTTCTTCTTGTTTATCTAATTTTTCATCTAATGCTTTGATTGAAAGTGACTTATCTGTATCTTGGTACTTATATACGATATAGTACTTTCCTTCTGTTTTAAGTTCGTTATAGAAATCTGCTATTATACGTGCATTACTTTGTGCCCATTTGATATCTGTTGCGTATTGATGTACGCCAGGTTTCTCTGGGTTCCATCTCATACTATATAAGGTATTTTGTTCTGGGTTTGATAAATAATGATCATGTATAAATTTCGCGCCACCTGATATGGCTTTTTGAGGTGTATCCCAGCCTCTTTTTTTAGCGTAATTTGCGCCTGTTCCGATAGGATCACTGTCTAATGCGCCGACACCATAAAAGTTATAATACTTTTTACCATCAGATTCTTCTTTAGATTTCGTTACTTTCCCTTTGTCGGTTAACATGACACCATTTGCTAATTCACTTTTGTTATTACCTGTTTCTAATATGGCGTGAGATATTAAATACACTTCATTAACATGCTCTTTCTTAGCAGCATTTAAAAATTCTGTTGTATAATCTTCAAGTACTTCTTGTTTTCTTAACATATGATGAATTCGTTTTTCTTCAATTCCTTGATACTCTGATAAGTTCAAGAATTGATATACTTGTTTTTTATCATTTAAGATTTTTTCTACATCCATCACTTCATATATTTCGCTTCGTGTTGCATTTTTCCAATTGCCTGACTCTGTTGCTACTTGCATTTTCGTATCATTTTTATATTGTTTATTTACCGCTTTACTTAAAGTTAATGGAACTTCTACATTATCTTCTTGTTTATCTACTTCATAAAATTTCAAATGATCTGAAATCAAATAATAAAACAGGCCAACAATAACTAACAAGACTATTGATAATATGACTAAATTTTTAATGGTTTCTAGCCTGGCATTCTTCATCGTTTCACCTCTGTGTTTGTAAACCACCATCAATCATAATTTATTACCTATTTTTTACAATTGCATTAAAGTTTACTCTTTATATTCTATAGGATAAGGGCTTATTATTCAAAAATAAGAATGTTACGTTTTAATTACTATTATATTTCAACAAAAAAAGCAAACATGCTTTGAAAGTATGTTTGCTTATTTATAAGTTGAATAATTCATAAATATAAATGACATTGCCGCTGATCTATTCTTATAGTTATACTGGCTTAAATTGATTGTACCCTCTTCTTCGCCATTTCTATAATTCATAAATCTGTTTACGTTGTTAATCATTACAAAATCTGCGTTATCTCTTATCGTATTCAAGTCATTATTTCTTGCAAAAAAGTGTTCTAAATTTAGATGTTCGTAATCCATATGATGAGCCTCCTAATCTTTGCCCCAATAAAACATATGTCCATATATATAACCAAATATACACGTTTGAAACGAAAATGTAAATCATTTCAATCTATGTTTTTATAAGATATTTTCGAGAAAAAGTCTTTATTTTTTCAAAATAATCTCATAAATTATGTTCTATTTTAAAGTTTGTCCGTTTTTTTAATATTTAACTGATTTTTAAAGTGTTTCTATATTATTTACAATGCGTTTATCCGGAAATAAACGTGTGCATGCTCACCAAAGAGGACAACATGAAACAACACAAATTTGAACATTATTATAAGCAATATAAAAATATGATTCATTATTTACTGCATCGATATCATATCCAATACGGTTACGAAGATTATTATCAACTGTTATTAATTAAACTATGGACTGAAATTGAGCGATACGATTTTTCAAAGACCGCTTCACTAGATAAATATTTATATACGAAATTAAAGTATTGTCTCATTGACTGCATCAGAAAGCAAAGTAAAGATTCAAAACGTGTTTCACCCACTTCTAATCATGAAATGTTAGATCAAAGCTTCATTGAATCTCATCAATTTGAAACATTTAGTATGTTAGAGATTTTATCTCAAGATGAACTCATGTGGTTAACGCTAACATTACAAGGATTCTCAACCCAAGAAATTGCGATATATTTAAATAAAAGTGAATCGTCCATTAAGTATTATCGCAAAAATGCGCGTCGTAAATTGAAATCACATTTTTTATTTTAATTACAATTAAATCTTCAAAAATTACAATATTTTTCCCGAAATTTAAGTAACATGTTATATAGGGAGGTGTATCAAATGACTTTAATCAACCCTAATATGACATTACTGAAATACGCAGATGATTCAGCTTATAGATTCCAAATCGAATATTTAGATAAATCAACCATTTATACTAATCATTCAATCCCCTATCTTATTAATGACGCACTAAAAATTGAAGGTGCTAGTTTAAAATCAAGAGAACATTACGCCAAATACGTCTTAAATATTTCTAAACTGCTTCCCATTCTTATCTATGCCACTGAAGATTTCGTATTATTTCCAACAAGCGCTAAATCTAACTACAATTATATGTTGATTAACAGTAAACACATTGTTCATATCGACGCATACAAACATTACACTAAATTGTTATTAATTAATCAGCATACGAAAGTCATCTATCATGAATATCCTATAATCAGTATGAAACTCGGTGAATCATTAAGACTCATTCAGTTTCAAAAGCATCATCTTAACAGACAAAATCTACCCTCAAATATATAAAAGTCGTTACGCACTAATTGCGTAACGACTTTTTTGTTATTCTATATTAACTTACTACTTACGCCTGATAACAATGCTTGGTATGCACTATTAAAGAATGTCAGCAATACTTCATCTCTTCTAATAATACTTTCCAAATCTTCTTCATAAATTAAAAAGCTTCCATCTTTACCATTATATTCAGCATATGATGGTTCTACTTGTTTCAAGTTGATTTTATCTTGCTTAAACGGATTAATCTTAATAATATAATAAGGAGACTCTCTATATTTATCTCCAAAGTAATAACAAAGTGATACGGTATACTCATCATTACCTTCTACATAAAAAATAGATGTTACATCAAATTTATCCCAGAACAAACCTGTTTTGACATCTTTAATATTTCTTGAATGTAAAAATTGATAATGATCATATTGAGCTTGCTGCATTAATCTTAGTGCATGATATGCAGTCTTTGGATTAAAGATTCGTTCTTTGTCATCTTCATCTAGCGTTTTTTCATATGGAATATTATACGGTTTCGTATTGATAGTGATATCAATGCCGTTATCATGTAATGTATCAAATACAAAGTGATAATATTCTTGAATTGTAAGTCCAGATTTGACGATCATAGATTCTTCTTTTTCATCTATTTTAACGATTAATAACTGATCGATTAAATCTAAGTTAATTTCAAATGTATGATTGTCCTTTTTTAATACGCCTGTAGATAGCCCAACTTGATTGACAGTTAACATGACGTGCTTATATAACGGTTCAGGTGTATTCACAGCTAAACAACATTTCCCCATAATTTGAACAATATATCTTATTGTTGCACGTGTATCACGCCATTCATCAAAATATAACAAGCTCATCTACAACACCCCCTAGTTAGTAATCTATGAAAATTCTTTAAATCTTCTAGCGATTAATAAACGCCTTGTAAAGAATGCATTTACCCATTTGATACCTTTATAACCTATAAAAAATAACACAATACCAATGACAAGGTATAAGGCTTGTAATGTTAATGCTTCACCAATTGGTTTTGTGAAATATAAAGTAAATGTCCCTAATATCAACAAAGCAGCTGTTATTAAAATGCCCGCCATTAAGACATTTCCAAATAATAAACCACCTAACGTGATTACTTTATACAAACTACTTGGTGGTGTTGCTTTATCTATAATTTCATTTTCTACAAATTCATTCACAAATTTACTTGGTTTACCATATTCATCAATTAAATTTTTATCTGCATGATGGTTTAATTTCTCATCCACTATATGTTTTTCTTTTTTATTGATAAACCAAAGCTTTTTATAAACAATGGATTTATATTGTTCGTTATTCATTACACACCTCTAAAATTCATTAATATTTTAATTATAACATTAATCAAACTATACGTTGATTATTTTTCAAAATTGCTATTTTGAAGGAGTGAAAAGGATGTTTAAGTTTAATATCAACTTTATTTCACATGAAAATAAATGGATCTATCATAATGAAGACGCATCGATCATCTACGTCACAAATGGTAATATTAATATTTTTTATCATACATCGAACTACATGATGACATTGAATAAAGGATTTTTGTGCATTGTACCATTTGATGAATATAGCTTTATTTATGCAGTTAATGGTCAAATATGTATACTTAATATTAATAAATTAATGGTATATACATTGGCTTCAAATATTTATGAATACTTCTTACTCAAAAATTTTTACCCCATTATTCAGTCTTTCAAATTTGATAAAGTATGTGACCACTTAAATACGCTTAATATTCTTGCACCTTTTCATAAAGAACAATTAACAACGACCGTTTCTACGAGTATCATTGCGTTATTAGATGATATTAAACAGCCACCCTATTGTGAAATTCCTACTAACGATACCTATGTAAGTCATTCCCACCATAATTATTATAGAAATCGCCATTTGTTTGAAGCTACTGTTGCACTTATTTTCAATACAAATCAAACTATTTCAGATATAGCGTTAGAATATGGCTTTTATGACCAAGCTCATTTTACAAAAGTCTTTAAAAATCATAGAAACATGACGCCGCTTCATTTTAGAAAAAGATACAATGTATATTCACATTACAAATAGCGATTGATAATCTCTTCAGCCTCTATATTCTTTGCTAAAATATTTAATGAATCAAAATTCAAATCTTCTGTAATATCATGCGTTATAACGATTACGTCCATACCAGCATCTATTGCAGCTTGTGCACCATTTGTTGTGTCCTCAATTGCTAAACACTTTTCAGGTTCAACTTTAAGATCATGTGCTGCTTGAATGTATAATTCTGGATTCGGTTTAACAAACGCAACATCTTCTCGCCCTTTAATAACATCGACATATTTATCTAATTCTAATCTTTGTACATTAGGCATAATATGCGCTTTATAACTACTAGTTGCGATACCCATTTTCTTTTGATTTTGAGTACCATATTCTATTAAATCTTTAACTACTGGTTTAATCGGTAAAGATTTCGTACCTTCATAATGATCTTCAAACATCTCTTCTAAAGCCTGTTTTGAACCTAAAGCATTTAATATTTTATCATTTAATGCTTCTGATACTGATCCGATAGAAGCTTTATATTCATCTAAACTTATCTTTTCATTATTCTTTTGTTCAATATGTTTATTTAAAGTGTTAAATAAATTAATTTCTGTATCTATTATCGTACCGTCAAAATCAAATATGATTGCATCGTACATGTTCATACACTCCATTCTAAAAAAATAAGAGACTAGGACTATTCTTAATCCCGATCTCTTATTATGATTATAAATCTTCTGATTTAAGTGTCAATTCTAAACGATCGATAATGTTCTCTAATTGAATTAAACTGAGTGATTTTTCCTGTGCAATACGTTCTCTATTTGTTGCTAAATATTGCACGATATCATGTAATGGGATAATTGAGCCTTTTTGTGTCCCATTCTCTTCAATGATAAATAAGCCATCTGACTCATTTAAGTTTAATTCATCTTGTTTAGCTTTAGATAAATCATTCTTAAAATATACTGAACCATGAGGAAAATCTTGATGCTTTCTTTCTTCTAAAGCAATGACTGCATCATGTATATTCTCTTGATTTAATCCATTGTAAAATTGATTAATAATTTGAGTGCGATTATCGTGATCGTCGAATAATTTTAGGTTTGTTAACATAGTCATTCACCTCATCCCGTTGCTTATATTTTAACATCTTAAACTGAATATTTAGAGTATTTTATTATTACATTTTCAAGTCATTTATTACATATATTTTTCGGTCTTCACGAAAGCGTCAAAAATTGCGTCGTTTCCATATTGTAATTAATTTCAAAAAATAATAATGTTAAATAGAAGTTATACATTATTTGAAATAGAGGTTGAGTACATGAACAAAAGTTTTAATCCATTGAGACGGTTACATTTTTATGCGGCTTTCTTTATCACACCTTTATTATTGACACTCTCACTTACTGGTATTGGTTATTTATTTTATACAAATGTAGAAAATAATATTTACCACGATGAATTTTTTAAAGATAGCGCTACAAAGGGTCATCAATCACTAGATGATGCTATTCAAGAAATTAGAGATGTATATAAAGGATACGACATTCAAAAAATTAGTATTATGAATGAGCCATACAATAACAGAGTTACAATCGGGAATGAAGAGGGTGATTCACGCTATATTTTCTTGGATGAACATAACCAAAGAGTTGCAAATCAAAACGCTAAATATACATATTCCAACGTATTAAGAGAAGCACATAGTTCTTTATTTGTTGGTGGTAGTTTTGTAAATTATTTAGTTGAGCTAGCAGCATGTTGGACAATTTTTATGATTATATCAGGTATTTATTTAACTTTTAAAACAAAAGCATTGAAACCAACAAAAAAGAAATCATCATTCTTATTTAATAGACGATTACACGCGATTATAGGACTTGTTATTGCAATTCCTATATTTATAATCGTATTAACTGGTTTACCGTGGTCAGCACTTATGGGTAAACAAATTAACCAATTTGCTGAGGATCATCCAAAGCTTGGCTATACAGCATTACAAGCTAACCCACCAGAATCAGAAGATAATGAATTACCCTGGGCAACTCGTACTAAGGAGAAACCTTCATCTAAAAAAGATCCACATGCCGCACATCACGGTTCTATGAGTAATGTGATTGGTGCAGATGGACAACAAAGTTTAGAAAATATTATCGCAAATGCTGAAGAAAATGGCATTAAAAAGCCATTCTCTATCGTTTACCCTTCTGATGAAAAAGGTGTATTCACTGTTTCGAAAAGTAGTAATACAGGTGTTACAGGACTAGACGTTGCACCAAAAGAAGAAACAACAGCATATTTCGATCAATACTCAGGTAAACTATTAGATAAAGTAGATTATGATGATTATGGTATTATCGGTAAATGGTTCAGTTTCGGTATACCTTTACATGAAGGTCATCTATTTGGAACTGCAAATAAAATCATTAACCTATTAGTTTGTTTAGCCTTTATTGGTGGTATTACATTTGGTTTCTTATCATGGATGAAACGAAAGAAATCAAACTCATTTAGCGCACCAATAAGAACTAGTAATCAAATTCCAATTGGACTCATTGTATTCTTAGTTATACTAGGAATCGCAATGCCATTATTCGGATTATCACTTATTCCAGTTGCTATTATTGAATTCTTCTTATGGAGACGACATAATAGATTAAATACAGTGTAAATAAAAAGCATATCACGCATCTAAAATTAAATTCAGATGCGTGATATGCTTATTTCTATACAAATATTTAAATGCATTCATATATTCATTAAACTTAGCTATTAGCCTCATCATAATCATTACAAACTGCTTCAAGTAAGTGTCTTAAATCATGATCATCCATATCATCTGGAACTCTAACTTTTATAAGATGATTTTTATCAGTAATAACATGAAAATAATGATGGTCATTCTCATATCCTTTTCCTAGTATTTGCATGAATAACATCCCCTTAGATATATATCAAACACTCATATACTAATAGTATCATACTTATTTAATTTATTTTAATATTTGAATTTCATAATAAATTGTTTACAAGTTAGGCTCAGGATGTACATAAGATGAATAAGCGCCTGCTTCTTTTAATTGATGTTCAACTAAATCACATATATCATGTGCTTCATCTAATGTTAAATCTTTATCTACAATGATCGTTACATCAAGAAAGACACTATTACCATGATAACGCCCTTTTATAGATGGAACGTCTAATACGCCCTCTATATTTTCAATTTCTTCTATATAATTATTTAAATCTTTTTCATGAAAACCATCACTCAAAGTGAATATTGATTCTTTAAAAATCGTAAAACCAGTATAAACAATAATAAAGCCAAGAATAACAGCAAGAATAATATCAATTATAGGTAGACCAAACTGTGTAAATATAAGGCCAATACCAGTACCGATGCTGACTAACGCATCAGACAAATTATCTTTTGCTGCTGATTTAAGTGATGTACTTTTAGTCTTAATCGCTAACTTCCAATTAAATAAATATACTAAAATCATAATAATACCACTTATAAAACTAACCCATATTGTTAGTGTGCTAGGTTCACTATAATTACCTTGAACTAACTTAGGAATGTTGCTAGAAATAACTTCTATCCCGACAAACATAATGATAAAAGATACAATTAAAGTTGTAATATTTTCAGTCTTCATATGTCCATAAGGATGATTTTTATCTGCAGGTTTGACTGAAATCTTCAACCCTATCAGTACTGCCACAGAAACAAATATATCTGTTAAGTTGTTTAAACTATCCGCTTTTAATGCAGCTGAATTATAAGTTGTCCCTACTACATATTTCAAAATAGAAAGGATAATATAAGTAACCAAACTTATATATGCGCCACGTTGTGCAATTCTCAAATTATTTGCCATTTCCAACACTCCGATTTTTTCACTGAAATATGATTATATAACAAAATTTGAGACAAGTTAATGAATTAGTTATCGTAAAATAATATAAATTATTTCGCATATTTATGTTTTAGGCATGCCTATATTTCAAGTACATATTCTCTTATAATATAGTATTTATATATCTAAAAATTTTTAATATATGCTCTTATGATATTTGTTACTATAAGCTCTCTTAATTACACTTCCTCCTACTTTTGTTACTTCTAAAAATCATTTTATTTACAAAACTAAAAAACCCAACAAAGTTAACTAACTTTGTTGGGTTCGATGATCTTCATTCTTATAAAATACTTAATCCGCTAGCCTTAATATCTTTAGCAAATCCTTGAACTGTATCTACAGATAGTTCATTAATATCTCTTCCGATGTTTGGTACTTTTGCTACTACATCTTTTGGACATGTAATGATATCTACGCCAATTTCGTCTGCTTGAATAACATTAAATAATTCACGGCAACTTGCCCATAATAATTTAACGCCTTCTTTACTATGACAAACTTTTTCTGATTCTTTCATTAATGGTAGTGGATCTACACCTGTATCAGCAATTCTACCTGCGAATACTGAAACATAAGTTTCAACACCTGGTTTAATTGCTTCTACTATGTCTTTAACTTGTTCAATTGTATAAACAGCAGTGACGTTAACTTTAACATCACTTTCTGATAATTTTTTAATTAAAGGAATCATTGATTCACCTTGTGTATTTACAACAGGAATTTTAACAAATACGTTTTCACCGTATTGTTTTAAGATTTCTGCTTCTTTAGCCATTGTTTCTATATCATCTGCAAATACTTCAAATGAAATTGAAGCATCTGGTATTGCTTTAACGACATCTTCAGCAAATGTTTTATAATCCGTTACACCTGCTTTTTTCATTAAACTTGGATTTGTTGTAAAACCATCAACTTCTTTATTCTGATAGGCTTGTTTCATTTCTTCAATGTCTGCACCATCAGCAAAAACTTGTACTTTAAGATTACTCATGAATTTCATTCCTTTCTACATGTTGTGCATTTATCGTACCATAATTTGCAATCGCTTACTAAATTATTTGTTTAAAACGACAATATCCAAGTTATTTTAAATGTATTTTGAGGTGCTTTATGGCATAATAAGAATAAATATAAATCAAATAATATTTTTTAAGTAATATAAATATAAATTGCTTAGGTGGTGTATTTTGATGGCTGATAATATAGAAACAATAAAGCATTTCAAACTATATACGACCGGTTCGTTTTTAGGTGATGAAGCAGTCATCAATAATAGTCCTACGAGCCGAGTTGAACGGTACTATATTTTTTCCTACTATTTAGAAATTAATGATTTCAAAATACTCATAAATACAGGCTTTTCCGAACATGTGAAACCAAGCACTGATTTAAAAACTTTAAAATTATTTCGTAGACAAGACTATAAAGTGTACGAAACGTTGCCAAGTCAATTGTTGAAAGATCATATACATCCAGATGAGATCGATTATTGTATCATTACCAATTTTTCAAGTCATCATCTCGGTTATTTAAACGCGTTTAAAAATGCGACTATCATAACTTCAAGTGAAGCTTATCATGATTTTATTACACAACAAGTTTCCAACAACAATAACCTTCAATTAAGCTTTCATGTTATGCCAGATAACTTTAAAGAGCGCATTGAATTTGTAGAAGATTTTGTACAAACAGAACACCCTATTTTGGGTAAAGGATATAAAGTCTTCAATCAAGATGCCTTAGTTAGCTTTGATTTGCCAGGAGCCATGCCAGGTCAATTTGGCTTAATGATGACATTCTCTAATTTAAAGATTTTTATGTGTAGCGATGCCGCATGGTGCCGTTCAAATATTCAAAAGAATGACCTTCCTACTAAAAGATTGTTGCGCAAAGCATACAACGGCGAACTTTTCATTGAAACCCATTTAAAACTTATTGATTTAAAAGAAAATGCGAATACCTCTCTTTTCATCATTCCTAGTCATTGTAAAAAAATGGACGACTTTGAAGAAGTAATGGAATTATTAGATGCAATAAAATAATTTATATGATAACATAAACGATTATACGGAATTTTTGGAGGGCATCATGGATAAAGCTAAACGCTATTTTTATATATCAATTATACTTATTATTATTAGTTTATTTTTAAGTGCACAAAACCCACTTTTAGAAACGATGTTTGGATCTTTAGTGTCACTCGTACTAATAAGTAGTATATTAAACGGTATTTTATTATTAATCGCTGTCTTTACAACTGATAAGTCAATTAAATATCAAACTGATAAACACACAACGCTTTCAAAATTGAATAAACTATTACCAATCGTTTTATTCATCGTCATTTTATATCATATTGTCGTTATAATAAGATTTTTCGGAATAATTTAAGGGAAACATTATGTTTCCTTTTTTTAATGAGGAGGTTTATTAAATGGTATATTTAGCAATATTTTTAGGTGGTGCTATAGGTGGAGGGTTAAGATATTTAGTTTCCTTAATGATCACTAATGACGCATTCCCGTTCTCCACATTAACCGTTAACGTAATCGGAGCACTTTTAATGGGTATATTCTCTACATATTTCATTAACTATTTCAAATCACATCCAAATATTAAAAAATTAATAACAACAGGCTTCTTAGGTGCTTTAACAACATATTCATCTTTAAGTTTAGAAACAGTCGAGCTACTAGAACGTGGACATATATTCCTTGCAGGCACGTATTTACTCGTTAGTTTACTTCTCGGTTTCATATTTATTGCAATAGGTTATAGGAAAGGAACTGACCAAGCATGATGTTATTATATATTATGATAAGTTCAGGTATAGGTGCTCTTTGCAGAAATTTTGTGAATGAATTCTTCACTAAACTGTATACAAATCACTTCCCAGTAGCTACTTTAACTGTTAACGTAATCGGAAGCCTTATAATTGGATTTGCTGCACAATATTTAAATGATGATAGTTTTTCATATGCAATTATTGCAATAGGCTTTTGCGGAGGATTTACAACATTCTCTACTCACTTTTTAGAAATTTATGAACGATACTTGTTAAAATCATATAAAATGATGACTATTTATATCGTATCTACAGTCATACTATCAATCGGAGCATGTTATTTAGGTTATCACTTATAAAGCCTCTTACGTAAAAGGTTCATTTATATGTATGACAAAATAAAAAGGACTGATAAGAATAAATTTTTCTTATCAGTCCTTTTGTGTTTATTATTGACCAGTAAAGACTTCTGGGTCTGGTCCGATTCTTTCGTCTTTATTTAAAGCATTTAATCTTGAAAGTTGATCTTCTGATAACTCAAAATCAAATACGTTTAAGTTTTCTTCGATTCTTGATGGTGTTACTGATTTAGGAATAACAACAATATTTTCATCAATATTCCATCTTATAATAACTTGAGCTGGTGTTTTACCTAACTCATTTGCAACTTCTTTTACAACTTCGTCTTCTAATATTTGTCCATTCATTAAAGGAGACCATGATTGTGCAACAATTTTTTGTGCTTCTAAATAAGTTCTTAATTCTTTTTGAGTTAAGTATGGATGACATTCTATTTGATTAATAACTGGTTTAATAGAAGCTTCTTGTAATAATGATTCTAAATGATGTACGTGGAAGTTACTTACACCAATATTTTTAATTTTGCCTTCATTGTATAAGTCTTCCATAGCTTTCCATGTTTCTGTGATAAGGTCTTTATCTTGGCCAGGCCAATGAATTAAATATAGATCTACATAATCTAAACCTAATCTTTCTAAAGATGCTTCATATGCTGATTGAACATTCTCTCTACCATAATCTGTCATCCAAAGTTTAGTTGTAATAAATAGATCTTCTCTATTTAATCCTGTTTCTTCTAATCCTTCTTTGATACCTTGTCCAACTTTTTCTTCGTTGTGATAAGTTTGAGCTGTATCTATATGTCTATAACCACTTATAATAGCATGTTTAACTGCTTCTCTACATTCATCATTATTTTCTACTCTGAATGTTCCTAACCCTAAAGCTGGTATAGAATTGCCATTGTAAAACTCAATTATTTTCTGTGTCATTTTACTGCCTCCTAATTTTAGACGATACTTAAATTAAAATTGAAACAACTTTAGTTTCTAAATATGGTTCAATACCTTCTGAACCACCTTCTCTACCAAATCCACTTTCCTTCATTCCACCAAATGGAATATGAGCTGCACTTGGTCCGCCATCGTTCCAACCAATTACACCATAATCTAAGTTCTCATACAACTTTATACCATTACTATAGTTTTCAGTAAAGAAATATGCTGCCAAACCAAATGGTGTATCGTTTGCTTTTATAATAACTTCATCTAAATCTTTATAAGTTTGAATTGGTGCTACCGGTCCAAACGTTTCTTCTACCATGATTTTCATATCGTCTGAAACGTCAGATAGAACAGTTGGTGTAATAAAATAACCACCATCTTTATAACTATCTCCTCCAGTAATCACGCGAGCACCTTTACTCGTTGCATCTTCAATATGAGATTTAACTTTTTCAAAACCATCTGCATTAATAACAGGACCTATATCTGTTGATTCATCCTGACCATCGCCTACTTTTAATTTACTAACTTCTGCTCTAAGTGCATCTTCAAATGCGTCTTTAATAGATTCGTGTACGTATATTCTATTTGCACATACACATGTTTGTCCTGCATTTCTAAATTTAGAAGCAATTGTTCCTTGAACTGCTTTATCTAAATCTGCATCTTCATGAACAATCAATGGTGCATGGCCGCCTAATTCAAGTGTTACTTTCTTCAATGTCGAACTAGATTGTTCCATTAACTGTTTACCTACAGGTGTTGAACCTGTATAAGTAATTTTTGAAATTAAAGGATGTTTTGTAAAAATTGCACCGACGTCTTTTCCTGAACCATTTACATATTGGATAACACTTTGATCAAATCCTGCTTCATGTGCAAGATCAACTAATTTCATAGTTGTAAGAGGTGTATCTTGTGCTGGCTTACATATAAACGTACATCCTGCTGCTAATGCTGGTGCTGCTTTTCTAGTCATCATAGCTGCTGGGAAGTTCCATGGTGTTATACTCGCTACAACGCCTACAGGTGCACGTGTAACGATAAGTCGTTTGTTATCAACATGTTCTGGAATGGTTCTTCCATAAGTACGTTTTGCTTCTTCAGCAAACCATAATATATAATCTGTCGCATATTTAACTTCACCTAAAGCTTCTTTTAATGGTTTTCCACTTTCTTTTGTCATAATTAAAGCAATTTCTTCTTTATTTTCAAGAATCAATTCATACCATTTATATAACAATGCACTACGTTCATGAGCTGGTTTCTTTTTGTATGTTTGAAAAGCATCATGTGCCTGTTCAATCTTGTTGTTAATATCTTCTTCCGTATTGTTCTTAATCGTTTCGATTACTTCACCAGTTGCAGGATTTTTAACTTCAAAATTTTCTTTTACCATACTTATAACCACCTTTTTTAGTATAAAAATAGCGCTACATAAAATGCAGCGCTTAGTTATTACGGGTTAAACTTTTCAATTTCATCCATAATTCTCTCAAGGTCTTCCACACTATATTGGAATCTACCATGGAATACAAATTTATTAAAGAAATGTTGAAGTTGTTTTTCACCAACTAACACTTTAATGTTAGGGTCTTGTGAATAATTACTGATAGTTGCTTCACTTACTTCATTTGGATGGAAGTAAATAATTGGTGTCGGTGTATATTTAAGTTCTAACTGTCTTTGTAATTCTTCAGTTGTATTATCAACTTCTTTAACTTCATCAGTATATGAATGGAATGCTGCAGTTTTATTATTTGATTGTTTTTCAAGTAATAACGTTTGTTCTTTGTTTGGGTTTAAATCCAATGTTTCAAAGACTTGTCCTAATACTGGAAAATCACTAAACTGCTGTTCAGTAATACCGTGATAGATATGACCACTTACTAAATTAGAGTCAATTACGTATATACCCGTTCTTGTTAAGACTAAATGATCAATTTGTCGAACTTTACCTAATGGATCTTTAGGTAAGAAGATATTTGCCATAATATGCATATCTTCAGGTCTAATTCTACGTTCATTAACAAGTTGGTCTCTCAACTCTAACAAATGTCTATCAGTTATATATTCCCCTTCATTCTTAGAAAATAACTTTAATGAGTCAATTTCTCTTTCTTTTTGTGAAATTGCTTCTTGATGAGTTTCTTCTTGTTTCGTTAGAACCTTTTTATTTTCAACTCTTTCATGATCTAACTTTTCTTTATGTTCAGATTTAAGCGTCTCATTTTCTTTTTTATGAGCTTCTTGAATCTTATTCAAAGATTTTTGTTTCTGCTTTAATGAAACAAAGAATAATATAATAAATAGTATCGCAATAACGATCGCTGCGATTAATCCATAATGAATCGGTTCTAATTGACTCATAATTGTAGATCGCTCCCTTTCATATGTATTAATTCCATTATAGTAAAAATTACAAATAAATTCAGTATATATCATGAAATATATTGATTATATAACGTAATTTCTTATACTTCATACATTTGAGTAGTTAAACCACACTTTAATAGTAAATATTTTATAAAAATTCAGTTCATTATGAACAACTTGACTTAAATTTGTTTGTAACGGGTGCGTTGTGAACACTTTCGCCCAAACTTGTTCATAACGAGTGCCTTAATTACAAAAGTCAGCTCAAGTGTTACTAAGTATAGCCTTAGCTACAAAACTCGCCTGAAATGTTACTATGGGCAGCCTTAGTTACAAAACTCGCCTGAAGTGTTACTATGGACCTCCTTAATTACAAAAGTCGGCTGAAATGTTACTATGGACGGCCTTAATTACAAAACTACTCAGAAGTGTAATTATCGGTACCAGTATTTGCACTTTCACCCTAAACTGCTAATAACAACCTCAGTATTTGCACTTCTAACCAAAACTGCTAACAACAACCTCAGTATTTGCACTTCTAATCAAAACTGCTAATAACTATCCCAGTATTTGCACTTCTAACCAAAACTGCTAATAACGACCCAACTTCCACCTAACCTAAAATAAAAACTCTGCATAAATCCCGTAAGATTATATACAGAGCTTCATCATTTATTTTAATAAGTCTTTTAGTAAATCTACTTTATCTAATTGTTCCCATGGTAATTGAACATCTGTTCTACCGAAGTGACCGTATGCTGCTGTTTTTTTGTAGATTGGTTGTCTTAAGTTTAACATTTGAATAATACCTGCTGGTCTTAAATCAAATACTTCTCTTATTTTTTCTACTAATACAGTTTCTTCTACTTTACCTGTACCAAAAGTATCTATTGAAATGGATACTGGTTGTGCTACACCGATTGCATATGCTAATTGGACTTCACATTTATCTGCTAATCCACTTGCTACTATATTCTTAGCAACATATCTTGCAGCGTATGCTCCTGATCTATCTACTTTAGTAGGATCTTTACCACTGAAACATCCTCCGCCATGTCTTGCATAACCACCGTAAGTATCTACGATGATTTTTCTACCTGTTAATCCAGCATCTCCTTGTGGTCCGCCAATTACAAATCTACCTGTTGGATTAATAAAGAATTTAGTTTCTTCATCTAATAATTCTTTAGGTACGATTGGATAAATAACATGATCTTTAATATCTTGTTGAATTTTTTCTAATTCAATTTTTTCATGATGTTGTGAAGAAATAACGATTGTATCTACTCTTACTGGTTTATCATTTTCGTCATATTCAACTGTTACTTGTGTCTTACCATCTGGACGTAAATATTCTAAAGTACCGTCTTTACGTACATCTGTTAATCTCTTCGCAAGTTGATGAGCTAAATAACCTGGTAAAGGCATGTATGTTTCAGTTTCATTTGTAGCAAAACCAAACATAAGACCTTGGTCACCTGCACCAATTGATTCTATTTCTCTATCTGATAAATCATCTCTATCTTCTAATGCGCAATCTACACCTTGTGCGATATCTGGTGATTGTTCATCAATAGCAGTTAAAATCGCCATCGTTTGGAAATCATAACCGTACTTCGCTCTTGTGTATCCTATATCTTTTACTGTTTGTCTAACTACTTTAGGGATATCTACATAAGTTGAAGTAGAAATTTCACCTGCAATTAAAGCCATACCAGTTGTTACTGTTGTTTCACAAGCGACTCTTGCTTTAGGATCCCCTTTTAATAATTCATCCAAAATAGCATCGGAAATTTGGTCCGCAATTTTATCTGGATGCCCTTCTGTTACTGATTCTGATGTGAAGAGTCTTCTATTCTTTGACATAAAAAATCTCCTTTAAATAAAGTTGTACGGTCTCTTCCTCAGCGCAAATAAAAAGTGCCTTCTCTCAATAAAGATATAGAGAGAAGGCACACTCGTCCATTCGCTCTTATCGTTCAGACAATATTGGTCTGCAAACGGTTTGGCACCTTTCTTTCATTAGAAAGAGGTTGCTGGGTTTCATTGGGTCCATGTCCCTCCACCACTCAGGATAAGAGAATCCGTCAGAAATGATAATACTAAAGTTTTCATAATATGTCAATGGAACGAAACACATTCAAATTTCTAAAAAAATTTTATAACAAATTTACTCATTAGTATAGACTATATATTTTAATGTGTTATACTAATTCCATGAAAATGCTTACAACATTAATATTAGACATGGGGGTCGTCATTTATGGCAATACAGTCAATTACCGAATCAATCGAACTTTCAAACCTTTTAAAGAAGGACACTACACTACAACAACTTTCTAGAACTGAATTGTACAATCACATTCTAGAAGCAGGAGAAGGCGTATTAACAGAATCTGGCGCAATCAGAATGGAAACTGGTAAATACACAGGTCGCTCTCCTAAAGACAAATTTATCGTTAAAGAGGAAGATACTGAACAAGATATTGATTGGGGAACAATCAACCAACCTATCTCAGAAAGTAACTTTTTAAATTTATATGATCAAGTTATTGACTACTTAAACCAAAAATCACAACTTTATGTCTTTAATGGATATGCAGGTGCAGATGAATCATCACGTTTAGATTTACGTGTTATTAATGAGTTACCTTGGCACAACTTATTTGCACAGAATATGTTTATCCGCCCAGAAACTAAAGAAGAAGCACTTAATATCAGCCCTAATTTCACTGTTATTAGTGCACCAGGATTTAAAGCTGATCCAGAAAAAGACGGCACAAATTCTGAAACATTCATTATTACTTCGTTCAAACACCGTGTCATATTAATTGGTGGTACTGAATACGCTGGTGAAATGAAAAAAGGTATATTCTCAGTCATGAACTATTTATTACCTAAAAAAGGCATTATGAGTATGCACTGTTCAGCAAACGTAGGTTATAACAAAGATGTAGCTTTATTCTTTGGTCTATCTGGTACAGGTAAAACAACTTTATCTGCAGATCCTAATAGAAAATTAATCGGTGACGATGAACATGGTTGGAACGAAAATGGTGTCTTCAATATTGAAGGTGGTTGCTACGCTAAAACAGTAAGTCTTAGCCGTGAAAAAGAACCACAAATTTACGATGCTATCCGTTATGGAACAGTTTTAGAAAATGTTACCGTAAATCCTAATGGATCAGTTGATTATGACGACACTTCATTAACTGAAAATACAAGAGCTGCATACCCAATTGATTTTATCGATAATATTATTACACCATCAATAGCTGGTCACCCAAATACTATTATCTTCTTAACTGCAGATGCATTTGGCGTATTACCACCTATTTCTAAATTAGATAAATCACAAGCTATGTACCATTTCTTAAGTGGATTCACTTCTAAGTTAGCAGGTACAGAAAGAGGCGTAACAAGTCCTCAACCAGTATTCTCAACATGTTTCGGTTCACCTTTCTTACCATTACATGCAACTGAATACGCTGAATTACTTGGTAAACTAATCGATGAACACAATGTAGATGTTTATCTTGTAAACACTGGTTGGACTGGTGGCGAATACGGTGTAGGTTCAAGAATGGACTTGAAGCATACACGTTCAATGATTCGTCGTGCAATTAGTGGAGAAATTAAGAATTCAGAATTTGTTAAAGATGAAATCTTTGGTCTTAATATTCCGAAACATGTACCAGGTGTACCTTCAGAAATATTATATCCACGTAATACTTGGGTATCTTCTGACGCATATGACGAAAAAGCAAAATTACTTGCTATGAACTTTAAAGAAAACTTCAGTAAATTCGGTGAGTCTTCTGAGCATATTCAAGAAGAAGGCGGATTTACGTATAATCGCTTATAAAATATTAAAAGAGCTTGGGCCTTATTGGTCCAAGCTCTTTTCACATTTATACATCCATTCTTTAATTTGTAACAATGTTTGCTTTTCTATTTCTGGTCTTAAAACATGGCCTTCTCCACTTAAATAGATTGTTTGATGATCTACCGCTTCTTGCTTTAAATGTTCTTCTAGATGATATGCCATATTAATATTAACTTGCTTATCTTCATCACCATGAACGATTAATATAGGCGGACTATCTTTATGAATAGATTGCAATGCATTTCTACGTGCATATGCTTCAAATTGTTTTTTAGGATGTCCGACCATTCTTTTTAACATCCCTCTTAGATCAATTCGTTCTTCATACATCATCAATAAATCTGAAACGCCACCCCATATAATGTAACTCGTCGCTTTCACTTTTTGATACGTAAGTAAGCCTTGAATACCACCTCTAGAGAATCCAATCATATGAACAGGAACGTTTGGGTAATGTGACTTTAATATTTCGATACCTTTTATAACATCATGTAGGTCATCACCACAAAATTCATCTCTACCTTCACTACCGTTACTACCTCTGTAATAAGGTGCAAAGACAAGTGTATGCTTATCTTTAAATTGCGCCATACGACCTGGTCTCACTCTACCTACTTGTCCTTTTCCACCACGTAAATATACAACGATGCGATTAACACGTTCATTTGGTGTCATCAACATGCCTCTAACTTTCAATTCATCCACTTCATATATCACTTCTTCAGTTAGATGATGATTAAAGAAAACTGGCATTTTTTTCTTACTGTAGAAATCCAAGTTTATACACCCTTTCAACGCACTTTAATATTGCTGTATCTTTTAATAGAAAACTCTTCTCTTCTTCAGGTATATCATTGATTTCTTTAGCAATAACGGGTCCATAAGTTTCGAAATACGCTTTATTGCTATCCATTGACTCAACTTCAATAAAATAGACATCTTTATTAAATGGGATTGTATCATGTACAGTATACGAAGCAATAAACGTTATATTTTTAGCGACCGCACCCGTTTCTTCATATAATTCACGCTGAACAGCCTCTTTATTCGTTTCATTTGGTTCAACTTTCCCACCAGGAAATTCAATACCTCTTATCTTATGATGCGTTAACACATATTCATTATTAAAAATAGGAATACCTAGAACATGTTTCGCATTTTGTTGATCTGTTGGACATTTATAAGCTAAATCAACATCCAATCCATTTGGATCTTTGTAGCGCATGATACACGACCTCTTTCTTCAATTATGATAAACTGTATATACATATTATTAGGAAGGTAGAAGATATTGAAAAAGTTAACCTTAACGACCTTAGTATTAACAATTACTCTTATTCTAGCAAGTTGTAGTCCAGAAGGTCAAAATAAATTTGATGATAGTAGCGATGCTATCGAAGCTTTTCAAAAAAATATTAAAAAAGTAGATTCACATTCGATTAAATCTAGTAACGAAACAACAGTTGATTTTCAAGATAAAAAAACAACGCTTAAACAACTGTCACATGGCCGAACAAACCACCATGATAAACTTGCATTTAATGTCGAACAAGAAAGTAATACAAAACAATTTCCAGTGCATAATAAAAGTGTTTGGATTGATTCAAACGAAATCAAATCCTCACCTAAATCTAAGTATTTAAATTATCATGCAAAGAATGCCGAAATAGATTATTATCAAAAAATTGGACAAGATTGGTTCGATTTAACGACTTTTAATCAAAGTTTACTTAAACCTATTGAAGACGATGTCACTTTAGAAAACGATACCCTTTCATATGAAGGTACAGGTAAAGTTATGGAATATCTCTATCAACTAGGATTTAGCCAATCACCTCTGGCAGATCAAGCGTCATTAAGCAATATTAACAACTTAAAAATTAAAAGTGGTAAGTTTAAGCTTACATTCCAAAAAGACAAAACATTACCAAAAACGCTAACCTTTAACATTAAAGCAACTGGAAAAATTAAAAATGAAACGATTAACATTCATATGAAACAGACAACAGATTTCTATAAATTCAATTCTACTGATGTTAAACCATACCAGAACTTAACGAAAAACAATTATAAATAGGAGCATTGCTATGAAAAAAGTATTTATTAAATTAATACGCCTTTATCAACGATATATATCGCCACTGACACCACCAACATGCAGGTTCCAACCAACATGTTCTAACTATGCTGTTGAAGCTATTTCAGAGTATGGGGTTATAAAAGGGACTTGGTTAGGTACGAAACGCATCTTAAAATGCCACCCATTTCATCCAGGTGGCTACGATCCTGTTCCACCTAAAAAAGATTCATAACATTTATTTAAAGGCATATGCGCTAAAAATTTAGCACATATGCCTTTTATTTTGTTAATTTATCTTTATCAACTATTGGTCGTACATATTTAATTTGATGACCATTAGTCTTTGCGCTATCAACAACGAAATCTTCCGTGAAGTAATAATCACTTGGCGTCACATCACTCGGATATGAACTGTGCTGTGCCAAGTAAGCTGTAAAGTAACTACTAAGTCCAAATTCATACATTCCACCTATGACATATTTAAGTCGATGTTCGTGACAATATTCAATAATTTCAAGTGCTTTATCTATCCCTCCAACACGTGAAGTTTTAATCACAACACCATCGATAAGATGTTGCTGATTAAATTGAATAATTCCCTCTAAATTTAGAGCACTTTCATCAATAAATACTGGTAACTCGAGCGTATTAACATGCTCAATATAGTCCTCATATTTAGAAAATGGCTGCTCAATATATATAAATTGTTCATCTTTAAATGTATTTAATAAAGAAACATGTTCATGATTTAACACGCCATTTGCATCAATCGCTCTTTGTATTTGCGGATAATATTCTGTTAAAAATTCTATATCTTGATTAACTTCGTCATGCCATTTTAATTTAATTCTCGTTGGTAATTCACCTTTATATTGCTTGAAATATTGTTCAATATTTTGATTAATTGTTGCACCATATGCTACTTCAATCGGCTTTAACTCATGGAATTTCTGAAAGAATATCATAGACATAACGCTACGTGCATTCGGATATTCATTGAGTTCATCTATTAATTCACAACATAATGGATAGCTATTAAAATCAACAAATTCATGTTTTTCGAACCATTTTATTAAAGTTTCTTCAACTTTATTTATTGTCTCGAAATGATACCAGTCACTATTAAACGCATTGCATTCACCATAATATGTAGACCCATTCATGTCTTGCCATTCTACAATTAATGCTTCTCGTTCATTTAATTCTACTAAAGGTGTTCGTATTGGTACTCTGAAAGGTGCTTTGAATCTATAGTAATGCAAACTATTTTTTCTCATTCATGACCCACGCCTTTACTTTATATCTTGAAAGTTTACCTGTTGAAGTTCTTGGAATTTCATTTATTTTATAAAAGTATTTTGGGTGTTTATACTTTGCTAATTTAGTAGCGAGTATATTTTTAAATACATCATCTTGGATAGTCTGTTCCGCTTCATACACTAATGCTGGTACTTGCCCCCACTTTTCATCATCAACTGGTACAACAACACAATTTTGAACGTCAGGATGATTTAATATCACATGTTCAATTTCAAATGGATAAATATTTTCTCCACCACTAATGATTAAATCTTTTCTTCTATCATAAATATATACATAACCTGAATTATCTATTGATCCCACATCACCTGTTTTAAAATAACCATCTTCAAATGTATCTGAATTCTGACTACCTGTTAAATAACCATTCATCACATTTCCACCATATACAGCGACTTCCCCATGCCCTTCTTTATTTTGATTTAAAATTTTAAGTCGAACATTTGAAGGTACTTTCCCTACTGTACTTGGTTCTTCACGTAACATCTCTGGACTTGCTGTCACAAACTGCGAGCATGTTTCAGTCATTCCAAACGAATTATAAATCGGTAATTGATAGTCTAACGCTTTATTAATCATCGTTTCGGATAACTTTGCGCCGCCTAATAATATTTTTTCTAATTGATATGGTTGTGTTAACTCATCTTGCATCAACCATTGTAATGTTTGAGGCACTAATGAAAAATGTGTGATGTTATCATTTTTAATTAAATGCATTACGCGATTTACATCAAATTTCGGTTCTAAAATAAGTGTAAAACCTTCTATTAAACTACGTATTAACACACTTAAACCTGAAATATGGTAAATCGGCAAGACGGACAACCATCTCGTTGATTCATCATAGCCGAGACTTTCTTTGCAACCCATTGCACTAAAATAATGATTTGAAAAAGTTTGTGGTACAGCTTTTGCAGGACCAGTTGTACCAGAAGTAAACATAATCGTCGCAATATCATCCATATCAAACGTAAAATCATAATTCTCATGTTTACTGTCTTCCAAATAAATATCCTCAATATCAATACAATTTTGCTTGATATTTAAAGGTTTATACGTAAAGACCGTTTGAACGCCAATACTTTCTAATTGTTGTTCAATTTCAACTGGTGTTAACTTCGTATTAATCATAACCACTTCTACATTTGCTAACCAAGCTGCAATGATAAGTGATGCATGTTTAATATCATTCTTGATATATAATCCAACTCTTTTCAATTGAAGTTGTTTAATGTAATGTGCTTTATTTTTAGAATCGTTAAATAGTTGTTCATACGTTAATTCAACATCACCTTGTTGAATTGCAATTTTATGCGGTGCACGTAACACCTGTTGTTCAATCCAATGTTTCATCGTTTGGACCTCCTTATACCATTATTCATTATAACGATATTTTTGAATTTAAACATAAAAAATGCTTTATAATATCAAAAAACCTAGGCGATTAATTCACCTAGGTTTCCATCATATTAGATTGCTTCTTTTTCTCTTCTTTGCGTAACGAATCGTTCAAGTAATAAGAAGACAAGTCCTATAATTGTTAAGAATGGCGCGACTAACGCTAAATCCTTAACTTCTAATTGACTAACTACGATACCGCCGATGAACGCACCAAGCGCATTACCGATGTTAAATGCAGATTGGTTCATCGTACTAGCAAGCATTGGTGCATCTTGTGAAATGACCATACTTTTAAATTGTAATGATGGGCTCATACTAAAGCCAATCAAACCAAATACAAAAATACCGACAACCATTAGCAAGCTATAGTTTTGAATAAAGTACATCATAAAGATATATATTGGGAAGACGATAAATATCGTATTCAGTGCTTTATTTAAATTCCAGTCTGCTAATTTTCCACCAATAATATTACCAAATGTTACACCAACACCGAATATAATAAGGACAAATGAAATCCAGCGTTCTTCTATATGCGAAACATTGATTAATATTTGAGAAATATACGTGAAATAAGCAAATACACTACTGAATCCGAATAGTGTTACACCTAGTGTCAGCCAAAGTTTAACATCTTTTAATACACTCAATTCATTTTTAATTGAAATCGGCTGTGTATCTTTTTGGTTAGGTACAAATCGAATAATACCTATTAATGTTAATAGTCCTAGAACACTAATAATAATAAATGTCATTTTCCAGCCAAATATTTGCCCTACAAATGTTCCGAATGGTACACCAATGATGTTGCTCATTGTTAATCCCATAAACATTAACGCCATTGCACTTGCTCTTTTATGAGGCGGTACCATGCTTGCTGCTAGTATTGATCCAATACCAAAGAATGAACCGTGTGCTAAAGCGGCAATAATTCTACTTAACATAAGCGAACCATAATTAGGTGCAATACCACCTATCCCGTTACCTACTATAAAAATAGCCATTAATAAGACGAGTAAATTTTTTCGAGGTAATTTATAAGTCGCTAACACTATAATCGGTCCGCCAATTGCAACACTCAATGCATAACCTGTAATTAATTGACCCGCATCAGATACAGTTACATCAAGATCTCTTGCAATATTAGGTAACAAACCCATGATTACAAATTCAGTCATACCTATCGCAAAAGCACCAAGGCTTAGTATCCAAATCGCTAAAGGATATTTTTTCATGTCTCAACGCTCCTTTAATCTTATTATTTTAATCAGATTTAACCATATTAGTACTTTTGCTATGCAATTACAAGAGTTTTTTTGAATTTTGTATATAAAAAAACCTGAGAAATTAAATTCTCAGATTTTTAAACGTTTTCATTATTGAGTTTGTATCCAACCTATTCCAATTGTGCCATACCCCGTATGAACAGATGCTACTGGAACTAACGGTTCGACATATACATTAACATCTTTATTTAAAGTTAAAATGCGCTCTCTCCATACATGTGCTTCTTGCTCATTTCCTGCATGTAACACACCAATGTTTGTAACACCTTTATCAATAATTTCTTTAATATGTGTGATTAAATAAGCTTCTATTTTCTTATTGCCTCTAGACTTAAGTTCTAAGTCGATTGTACTATTCTCTAATTTCAATAGTAATTTAATATGAAGTAAGCTACTTAATAAATATTTGCTATTCGAAACCCTTCCACTATTCTTTAATTGTTGTAAGTTTCGTGGCAACAAATATAATTCACTTGTATGTTTAACTTCTTCTAACTTATTAACGATTTCCTCAAATGAATAGTCCTCGTCATAAAGTTTTCTACCATACTCGACTAATTCTTTTTGAGGAAAGCTTCCTGTTCCACTATCAATTACACGAATTTCCATAGGGAAAGATTGTGCAGTTGATAACGATGATGCATATGTTCCTGATAAACTACTAGAAGGATGAACCGCAATAACATGCGTATAACCTTCTTCTTGAATTTGCTCATACGTCTCAATAAAATCTTGAGGTGTAGGTTGAGCCGTTTTAGCACCATTACCATTTTCTTTTAACATATCAAAAAATAACTTTGAACTTTCAAATTCTGAATCTTTATAAGGTTTGTCATTAATAATTGTAGATAAAGAAACGACAAATAAATCTTTATCATCCATATTTTGATCAATATAAGTTGTTGTATCAATTAACCACGCTAATTTCATTACTTCCTCCATTGTATATACAATAAATGCATTCACTTTATAAATAAGTATTTTTAACCTAACTTAATTAATAACATATAATCACTATTGAAACAATTAAAAACAGAACTGATAAGTTAAAGCAATCATATAATAAATACCGCAAATATCATTCTAGTATAATAAATTGATAAATACATAGAAAACACAATACCTTTACACCAATGAATCAAATTTTAACGTTAGAATATTCCTATAAATTTATTATTAAAATATAGCATTTATAAGATTGTAACTTTATAAAAAATGACAATACGCTATACGCATTTAACCTACATATGCTATCATTTTAATATTGATAACGAGTTAGGAGTCATAACAATGTGCTTAGTAAAAACAGAACTACAAGAGAAAGATTATCCACTTGCATTAAAAATTTGGGAACGTTCCGTACTCGCAACACATCACTTTTTAAAAGAGGAAGACAGAATTGCATTAAAAAAAGAAATACCCACCTACTTAAAATATGTAGATGCAAACTTATGGCTATACGATGGAGCAGCTGTTGGTTTCTCAGGTATCAATAAAGGTAACTTAGAAATGTTATTTATAGATCCAGAACATTTCAGAAAAGGATTTGGAACTGAAATACTTCAACACTTGTTAACTGAAGATCATATCCAAAAAGTTGATGTAAACAAAGATAACGAGCAAGCCTTGAACTTTTATATTAAAAATGGATTTAAATCATATAAAGAATCTTCACATGATGAACAAGGCAGAGATTATCCAATCATACATCTAAAATTATAATTTAAATTGGGGTTTTGCTTATGAATAAACAGACTAATATGTTATTACTTATTTCAATTATTGCAATTTCACTAGCTGCCATATTAGTAAAGCTATCAAACGCCCCTTCTAGCGTAATAAGCATGAACAGAATGTTTATAGCAGTCATCTTGCTAGTACCCTTTGCATATCGATATAAAAAAGAAATCTTCAAATTAAACCTTAAAGATTTTCTATATCTTGTATTAGCTGGTCTATTTTTAGCTCTTCATTTCGGATTATGGTTTGGTTCATTAAAATTAACAACCGTTGCTAGTTCAACAGTCATATTATCTTTACAACCCATTATTGCGGTTTATGATACAAATAAATCTAATCCAGACAATTCATTAAATCATTATTATAAGCTAATTTATTTCTGTAATAGAGTTAGTGGAGAATTAACAACAAGTGTTGAAACCAGTTCAGTTAAATACTTTGGAATCAATAATTTACCTGAACTATCGACTAAAAGAAATACAACAAAACAAATTAAAGAATGCTTTGAAAATAGAACAAATCATACGATTATTGAATAATTAAGTAATAAAAAAGAGCAAGTGTCAAAAAGTAAGAGAAATTTTCTCTAGACACTTTTTTGACACTTGCTCAAACGGATCAACTTACCAAATGCAAGAAAATCCAGCAATATCAACGTCTTGGATTAGTTGATTATTAAGGTACAAACGGAGAGTGAGGGATTCGAACCCTCGAGACGCTTGTGGCGCCTACACACTTTCCAGGCGTGCTCCTTCGGCCAACTCGGACAACTCTCCACAAACAAAAAAATCAGAAGCGATATTTCACCTCTGATTATATGACCCCTACGGGATTCGAACCCGTGTTACCGCCGTGAAAGGGCGGTGTCTTAACCGCTTGACCAAGGGGCCTTATGGCTCCACAGGTAGGACTCGAACCTACGACCGATCGGTTAACAGCCGATAGCTCTACCACTGAGCTACTGTGGAATAATAATGGAGCGGGTGATCGGAATCGAACCGACAACATCAGCTTGGAAGGCTGAGGTTTTACCACTAAACTACACCCGCTTAAGTAAATAATATATATATGGGGCGACTGATGGGAATCGAACCCACGAATGTCGGAACCACAATCCGATGCGTTAACCACTTCGCCACAATCGCCATACTTGTATAAAAAAGTATGGCTCAGGACGGAATCGAACCGCCGACACAAGGATTTTCAGTCCTTTGCTCTACCGACTGAGCTACTGAGCCAAAATATAAATGGCGGTCCCGACGGGAATCGAACCCGCGATCTCCTGCGTGACAGGCAGGCATGTTAACCGCTACACCACGGGACCATCATTAAAAAGTATTGCGGGAGGCGGATTTGAACCACCGACCTTCGGGTTATGAGCCCGACGAGCTACCGAACTGCTCCATCCCGCGCTAATAATAAGTAATTTGGCTACCTTATTAATATAACACATTCATTAATATTATGTCAATAAAATTTTAATAAATTTTTATTAAAAATGGTGACCCCTACGGGATTCGAACCCGTGTTACCGCCGTGAAAGGGCGGTGTCTTAACCGCTTGACCAAGGGGCCTCTAATTGAGAACTACTTAAGTATATATAGAAATATAAAGAACGTCAATGCTATTTCTTTACTTTTCTTAATAAAAATTTGAACTTTTAACATCTATGTGACAATTGTCACTAAAGGGAGAAATAATCATTCAAAACACACTCTTTTTTATCTTCTAAAGTGTCATTTTTTCATGACTTTTACAGAAAAAAATGATCATAAAGTAGTTTTTTTGAAGTCATTGTGAAAAAGATGAATTAAAATTCCACATTTTTAATAAAGTATACATTAAGTTATATAGACATCTCTATGTTGCTTGTTTGGCCTGTCTTGCAACTTACAACGACTCTATGTTTCATGTTTGGCCTGTCTTGCAATTTACAGCTGCTCTATGTTGCTTGCCACCCTCCACTTGCACTATTCAACCTCTCAACATTGCTTGTCACGCCCCACTTGCAATATTCAACCTCTCAACATTGCTTGTCACGCTCCACTAGCAATATTCAGACTCCCAATATTGCTTGTCACCCTCCACTAGCAACATTCAGTCCTCCAACATTGCTTGTCACCCTCCACTAGCAATATTCAGTCCTCCAACATTGCTTGTCACCCTCCACTAGCAATATTCACCCTCCCCCTCCAACAAAAAAACAGAAATTCTAATATTAAATTAGAATTTCTGTTCCTTTTCCCTGCACTTCCATACGCTTTCTTCCACTTCCGCACACTATCTACTTACTACTTTCTACTATCTACTTCAAATACTCTATCATCTTGTCACTTGCGTTCTTAGCCATTTGTACACAGTCTGGTAATCCGACTGCATCAAATGAAGCGCCTGTTATGATAAGGTTATGATAATTCTGATCGATATGTTCTTGTATATCTCTAATACGATCAATATGACCGACTTCATATTGAGGCATGCTGTGTGGTAATTTCGTTACGATAAAGAATTCTGGTTCTCCTTTAATCGTCATGATTTTATTCAAATCATTTAGAGCGACTTGTTTCAATTGTTCTTCGTCTTTGTGATGAATAATATTTGAGCCTGGTTTACCTACATATGCTCTTAATAAGACTTTTCCTTCTGGTGTTGTATGTGGCCATTTTTTGTTTGTCCAAGTACATGCTGTTATGGCTGTATCACTTGTTCTTGCGATTACAAATCCAGTTCCATCTTTATCATTCACGACTTGGTCTTTATCAAATGCCATAACGACTGTTGCCACACTTGTTGAAGGCATATAGTTAAAGTAATCTAATTTAAGGTCATCTTCAAACCATTTAACGAAATGTTGGTGTGGTATTGTAACAATTACACCATCATATTCATGCTCTTCATTATTTATCGTCAAAATTGTTTTGTTATCTTTTTCTACTAAATTTTGAACTGGAGCGTTTAAATGTATTTGAACGCCTTTATCTTCAAGACTATCACGTAAAGTTTGAATGAATGATTCAAGGCCATGTCTAAATTGTTTAAATTGACCTTTTGGTTTAACTGTTACTTTTTTATCAGCATTATTTTTTGCTTTTTGAGCTATCATGCCTTTTATTAAGCCGCCCTCTTTTTCTTCTTGTTCTTTAAAATGAGGAAATGTTGTTTTTAAGCTTAATTTATCAATATTTGCACCATAAATACCTGCCATTAAAGGTTCGATTAAGTTTTCTAATACTTCATCACCTAATCTTTGTCTAAAGAAATGGCCGATTGATATATCTGTATGCATCGGTTTAACAGGTAAGAAATAATCTAATCCTGCTCTTAATTTAGCTGCTGGCGAAATCAATTGTGTCTTAAGAAATGGTTTGATTTCTGTAGGTATACCCATAATTGAACCGCCTGGTATTGGATATAACTTATTATGGCTGTAAATATATGATTGCCCTGTTTTATTTGTTACTAAATCATCAGCAATCCCAATTTCTTCAGCCAATTCTGTCATAATTGTCTTTCTACCTAAGTAAGATTCTGGCCCTAGTTCAATTGTATAACCATCTTTACGATACGTTTTGATTTTGCCGCCTACTCTGTCTGATTGTTCATATACATCAATTTCTGCATTTGGATAATCTCTTCTTAAATAATGGGCAGCAGATAACCCAGTTATCCCTGCCCCTATTATTGCAATTCGTTTTGACATTCTTAACACTTCTTTCTTAATCGAATATCGAATTAGAATTTTTTCTTAATTGCTGATACCATTGCTTCTATAAATATAGGATCAATATTTGGCATTGGTGGTCTGTGATATTTCACGCCTAATTCATCACAAACAACTTTACATTCATAGTCGTTATCATATAATACTTCTAAATGTTCACATACAAATCCTACTGGTGTATAAATAAAGTGTTTATAGCCATGTTCATTATATAAGTCTCTTGTTAAATCTTGAACATCTGGTCCTAACCAAGGTTCTCCAGTTTGACCTTCTGATTGCCAACCTACTGATACATGTTTAATGTTAGATTCTTCACTTAAAATTTTAGCAGTTTCTTCTAATTGATCAGGGTATGGATCATTTGCTTTTTTAATTTTTTCAGGCAAACTATGCGCAGAAACGATTAATACTGTTTCATCATGACTTTCTTCTGGAATCGTTTGTAATGTTTCATCAATCATGTTTGTCCAGTAAGAAATAAATGCTGGTTCATTGTAAAATTGCTCAACGTGATGCATTGAAATGCCGTATTTATCTGCTTCTTCTTGAGCACGTTTATTATAACTTCCAACTGAGAAATTAGAATAATGAGGTGCTAATACAATCGTAACCGCTTCTTCAATACCATCATTATGCATTTGTTCTACTGCATCTTCAATAAATGGATGAATATGTTTTAAACCAATGTACAATTTAAATTCAACATCTTCATATGCTTCATTTAAAGCGCCAAGTAAACTTTCTGCTTGTTTCTCTGTTGTACCTGCTAATGGTGAAATACCACCAATCGCTTTATAACGTCCTTTTAAGTCTTCAATTTGCTCATCAGATGGCTTACGACCATGTCTAATGTGTGTATAATAAGGTACAATGTCACTTTCTTTATAAGGTGTACCATATGCCATAACTAAAAGTCCCACTTTTTTATTCATCTTCTATACTCCCTTTAATAAAATTAAGCTGTTTAATAACCTATCTTTGTTGTGATTTATATTTTGCTGAATAATCATGCACAAACTGAGCAACTCTTCTCAATGTATCAGGTTGTACTTCTGGAAAGACACCATGTCCAAGATTAAAGATATAATTATGGTCTACTAAACCTTGATCCAATATTTGAACGAGTCTTTGTTCAATAACTTCCCATGGTGCTAGTAAAATAGCTGGATCTAAGTTTCCTTGTAACGTCTTAGTAATACCTTTTTCCCTAGCTTCTTTGATTTGTAAGCGCCAATCTAGCCCGATTACATCAACCGGTAATTGATTCCATTCTTCTATTAAATGGCTTGCTCCAACACCAAATGTTGTAACAGGTACGTTCTTTTCTTTAATTGCTGCAAAAATTTTATTCATAGATGGTCTAATGAAATAATGATAATCTTCAGCATTTAACGCACCTACCCATGAATCGAATACTTGAATCATCTTACATCCAGCATCAATTTGAGCATGTGTATAGCGAATTGCCATATCAGCTAATGTATCCATTAATTTAAACCAAGCTTCTGGCTGTTTATACATAAACGCTTTAGTCTTATTATAATTTTTAGAAGGTCCACCTTCAATCATATAGCTCGCTAGCGTGAACGGTGCGCCAGTAAATCCTATTAATGGTACGTTTAGTTGTTCTTCTGTTAAAAGTTTAATCGTATCTAAGACATATTTCACGTCTTCTTCAGGATTAATTTGACCTAATCGATTAATATCAGAAATGTCTTTAATAGGGTTATGTATAACAGGTCCTATTCCAGATTTAATTTCTACATCTACACCAATTCCAGTTAAAGGTGTCATAATATCTTTATATAAAATTGCAGCATCAGTATTATATTGATCTACTGGTAATTTTGTAACATATGCACAAAGTTCTGGTTGATGTGTAATTTCAAATAATGAATACTTTTCTTTAATTTTTCTATATTCAGGCTGTGATCTACCTGCTTGCCTCATAAACCAAACTGGTGTATGAGTTGTTTTTTCTCCCTTTGCTGCTTTTAAAATTGTATCGTTAAACGGTACACTCATTTATTTCACCTCATTATAATCATTACAATCTATTTTAACATATTCTATTATAAAGACATCTATGTGTACAAAAATTCATAAATTATACAAAAGATTTCATGTATTGGTTGATTTTAGCGCTTACATGTTTATAATCTAATTAAAGAGATATAGGAGGTATATCATTATGAAATGTTATATAACAACAGGTACGTATCATTTTCTGCATAGTATAATGAAGAAACATCCAGATGAAGATATTCATCATTATACGAGACAAGATACGACAGTACTTATTCATGAAACAAATGGTGATACAGTATTTGCACAACCAAGAGAATATCGAATATTAGAATCAAAAGGTGCTTTTATCAATCATGAATTTATAGCAGCAAGCTACATTCCTGTATCTGATGAAATGCAACATCGATTCGAAAATCATTATGTAGATATCGACAGTCAATTTGATAATTTCGAAGGGTTCGAATCATTTAGATTACTTAAACCTCGAAAAGGCGATACTTATATGATATTAGTAGGTTTCGATTCAAACGAATTATATGAAGATTTCACAAAATCATCTTTCTATGCGGAATATTTCTCAAGAGAGGCTACTCGTAAATTCTCTGGCGCTGAACAATATTCAACAGCAAATTATACAAAGTATTGGTATAGACCTGAAGAAGATGAAGAAACAGAAAACGAAGAAGCATAATTATAAAATAAAAAAGAAGAAATGATTCTCACTGAGTCATTTCTTCTTTTTTATTTGTTATTAATCTCTAAGTAGCTCTTGATGTTTTTTAATTTTCTTAATGGACGAATCTATTGTTAACCAACCAACAACGAAGAATAATATAACGAAATAAATCGCTGTAACAAATTTCAAGATATATATGATTGATAAAATAATACCTAATACAAGCATGATATTAATTAAAAACTGATGATAGCCTTTAACAACTTGTCCTTCACTAACCGGCCATACTTGTGGCCACAACCCGTATGCTTGTTGTTTATAAAATTGAGATAATTGTAATATCAACAAGTACATGATTAAAGCACCTAATATGGCTGATATGAATGGCTGATCAATCCACCAAATTAATACAAGTCCGATAATCAATAATCTTAATACGATAAAGAATGCATCTTTCCCTCTCGCAAAACTTCTTACAAATAAGAATTTATACATATAATTTTGATTAAATTTCTTAGGACTCGGAACTTTTAAGAAGACATCTAAATATCTTCTGCGAACTGTTCGTTCATTTAATACTTTTACATCTGTAAACATATTAACGAATTTATAATAATTCATCTTATGATTATGTTCGATAGTGATTAATGTTTCCCACTGATAAAAAGTACCTCTATTGATATTTTCTAATAAAATAATTAAAGCAATCAATACGACAATAGATAATAGACCTGATAAAGCCCCTACTTTTAAAGTTGTGTAATAACCACTCGCATATACGATAAAGAGTAATACATTAATTCCACATATTTCTAAACCATATTTTAACCAGAACCATTTCATCATCAGTCCTAGAATTGGAAAGATGAAACTCAAAACCATTACCGTGATATATAAATAAAATTTACCACCCATTAATTGATAGAATAATGGTAAACCGATCACTAATATTACGACTGGTAAATATAGTCGATTAAAATAACTATAAGTCAGTGCTTTTCTAATATAGAGCGTTAAGTGTTTTTCAAATGGTAACAAATATAACTTATCTGCTTCTCTAAAGAAAGTCCTCATTGGAAATATCGAACAAATAGATAATATAACTGAAAAGATTAAACGATAGTTAATATTTTGTGGAATATCTTTTAACCAATTACTATAGCCCAACGCAAAAGCGCCAATCATAATGGTTATAAATATCAAGAAATGACCATTAAAGATGAATTTATTGTAATTCATTTTCTCTAATACTTCTTCTCTTTGTCTAACCTTATATAAAGTATTTACATCATTCATACGCTTCACCTTGTGTTAAATGTATATAAATATCATCTAGTGTTGCATTAGTAAGTCCAGTTTTTTCTCTCAATTCTTCTAAATTGCCCATCGCTACTAAACGACCTTGATGTAATATAATAAATCGGTCGCAATATCTTTCAGCAGTTGCAAGTATATGTGTAGACATTAATACTGAAGAGCCTTGATTACGTCTTTCTACTATTAAATCTAACATTGTTTGTATACCTAATGGATCTAACCCTAAGAATGGTTCATCTATGATATATTGTGTCGGTTCAACTAAGAATGCACAAACAATCATAACTTTTTGTTTCATACCTTTTGAAAAATGTATCGGAAAGACTTTTAATTCATTTTCAAGTCTTAGTCTTTTCAATAACGGCATTGCCTTTTCAAGCGCTGTATCTTTATCAATACCATATGCCATTGCAGTCATGTAAATATGTTCTTCTAAAGTTAATTCATCATATAAAACTGGACTTTCTGGTATATATGTAAGATTTCTTCTATAAGATTCTATATCTGCTTTAATATCTATATTATTAATGGACATCTCACCTTGTTGTGGTGTTAATAAGCCAAGTATATGTTTAATTGTTGTACTTTTCCCTGCACCATTTAATCCAATAAGTCCTACGACTTCACTTGGTTTACATTCAAATGAGATATCATGGATAACAGCTTTTTTACCGTATCCACCTGTTAAATTATTCACTTTAATTGTCACGTGAACACACCTCCAAAATATATTGTAGCATGTTCTCAATGTTACATTCATTAAATATTATCTTTATCAGTGAGATGATATTACGAGCATGATATAATAAAACTAATATTTACATAGGAGATGATAGTATGTCAGAAACAATATTCAGCAAAATTATCGATGGTGAAATCCCATCATTCAAAGTTTACGAAAATGATTATGTATATGCATTCTTAGATATTTCTCAAGTAAGTAAAGGACACACATTACTTATACCAAAGAAAGCTTCACCAAATATTTATGAAACAGACCCAGAAACAATGAAACACATAGCTGAAGCTTTACCAATCGTTGCAAATGCCATCAAAAAAGCTTTCAATCCTGATGGTTTAAATATTATTCAAAATAATGGTGAGTATGCTTCACAATCTGTATTCCATATCCACTTCCACTTAATCCCTAGATATAAAGAAGATATTGATGGATTCGGTTATATTTGGAATACAAATGAAGACCAATTAGATGATGAGAAAAAAGCAGAAATCGCACAAACAATTCAACAGCATTTTTAATACACTGCATGTTTATAAAAATTCAGGGTATATATTTAAATAAGAGATATCAAGGAGGATAATTATGAAATTTTCAAGACTCGCAATTGGTGTTGGTGTAGGATTTGTTACAGGTTTTACAACAGCCATTTTAAATACAGACCGTTCTGGTGATGCTTTAAAGACAGATTTAAAATCAACTGCTGACGGTTCTAAAATTCAATTAAGTGAAATTAAAGACAATGCTATTGAAATAAAAGATTATGTATTAAAGACTAAAGACGAAAGCCAAATTGCCATTCAATCATTAAGTGAAGAAATTAAAACGATGATTAATGAATTTAAAGCTGATATTAACCCTAATATTGAACAAATACAGAAAAATATTGAAAATATTAGCAATCGTGGCAATGAAATTCAAAAAGAAATTCAAAATACTAAGCTTCCATTTCTAAAAAATTAGAAAACGTGTTAAAATTATTATATTATTAAAGTGTTATAACTAAGCATGATACATTAGTATCATGCTTTTATTATACAAACAAAGGGGGATTTAACTATGTCGAATGAATTGGACATGATTGAAAAAATGTTATTTACTCATAAGGTTTCACAGTTATCTAAAGCTTTATGGAAGACAATCGAGAAAGATTGGCAGCAATGGATTAAGCCTTTCGACTTAAATATTAATGAACATCATATTTTAATTATTATTAGAAGCTTAAATGAAGCTACAATATCTGAAGTGAGTAAATATGGCGTTATGCATGTATCTACTGTTTTCAATTTCGCTAAAAATTTAGAAAAACGTGGCTATTTAACAATGCCTAAAAGTCAGCACGATAAGCGTACGACTTATTTAGAATTAACAGATAAAGGTCTTGCAGTGTTAAGAAAGACATATTTAAACTATTCAAATGATACGAACAGATTATATGAAATTGCTGCAGATTATGAGAAAGTCATGTACAATATGCCAGAATTTACAGATGTGAAATATATCGTTGGTCAAATATATGGTAGCGACTTTATTCATCACATTGAACAAAACCATGAGCAATTAAGAAAATATCTACTTGACGAACAGTCTGAGGATGATGCATAATATCAAGATAAATCATATCTTAGAAGGTGACATTAACCATGTTTTTGTGTTCTAAATCAATTAATATACAGTCTCGTTATGGATTGCAGAGAATTGTATTAATTAGTGCTTTAGTTTCATTCTTAACATTTATCGTCACTTACGAAATATTCAATTATATACAAACAGAACCTTTAAAGGACGATAAGTTTATACTATTCTTATTCGTCCTTTGCTTAATTTATCCAATTCATAAATTGTTGCATTTGATTGTATTAATGTATTATCGTAAGTCATTTAAAATGAACAAAACGACTAAAGCTAAACGTGCTTTACCTTTATATAATATTAGAGTAGATCAACCAGTTAATAAGATTGTATTTTGTTTTGCACTTATTTGCCCACTCGTTACGATAACTACCCTATCTATTGCACTCGTAAATATAATTCCACAATATGGACATTACATTTTATTTATCATGTCTATCAATATTGGCATATCAATTATCGATTTACTTTATTTGAAGATTATTTTATTTACAAAAAAAGGTACTTATATTGAAGAAAGAAAAAATGGTATCGAATTGTTAACAAAACGTTCACTGGATGCCGAACATTTATAGTTTATTTTTTGTATTTAAAATAGTATATATGCTATATTTATCATTGTATTCTTACAAAAGGAGTTCTATTTATGAAATCAATTAAAAAAATAGTGTTACCTGTAACACTTTCAGCATCAGTATTAACTTTAGGCGCTTGTGGTAATGGTTCAGATAATTCTGGAGAAACTTTAGTAGAAACTAAAGCCGGAAACGTAACTTCACAAGACGTACTAGACAAAATGGGTAGTAACGAAGTCGCACAAAATGCATTTCAAATTGTACTTAACAAAGTCTTAAAAGATAAATACGAAGACAAAGTTGATACGAAGAAATTAGACAAACAAGTTGATAAACAAATCGAGCAATACGGTGGTAAGAAGAAATTTGAAGAAGCACTACAACAAGAAAAACCAGGTGCTACTATAAAAGACTTTAAAGAATCTCAAAAAACTTCTAAATATCAAGAAGAATTTATCAACGATGCCGTAAAAGTTTCTGACAAAGAAATCGATGAAAATACTAAAAAGGCTTCACATATCTTAATCAAAGTTAAATCAGATGATTCTGATGAAGGTTTAAGTGATAAAGCAGCTAAGAAAAAAGCTGAAAAATTACTAGCTCAAATTAAGAAAAACCCAGACGACTTTGAAAAAATTGCTAAGAAAGAATCACAAGATGAAGGTACTAAATCTAAAGGCGGCGCTCTAGGATTTGTATTGAAAGGTCAAATGGATGAGTCATTTGAAAAAGCATTATTCAAACTTAAAAAAGATGACGAAATTTCAGATGTTGTTAAATCTCAATATGGTTACCATATTATAAAAGCAGATAAAGGCGAACCATCTAAGAAAGAAAAAGCGAGCCTTAAAGAACAATATCGTCAACTAAAAATCCAAAAAGAACCTAAGATCATCATCAATGCTTACAAGAAATTATTAGATGAATACAAAGTTGACTACAAAGATAAAGATATTAAAAAAGCAATCGAAGATAATATCTTAAACGAAAAAGCATTACAACAACAACAAATGCAAGCAGCACAACAATCATCAGCAAGCTAAAATTAAAAAGCTATGAAGAAACGTTAAACGTTACTTCATAGCTTTTTTTGATTAATCTAAAGTTTCAGGTTTATAAAATTGTCTATTTTCTAAAGCAAAGATGCGCTCTGTAAATTGACCTTTATCTACTTTTTTAAGATGTTTTTCAAACATCATCATTCTTGCATCAATATTATCAATAAAATGAAGAATTTCTGCTTCTTTAACCATAGGTAATTTTGGTGAACCATACTCTAATTTACCGTGGTGACTTAAAACTAAATGTCTCAATAAGAGGACTTCTTCCCCTTCTATATTGTGCTCTTTTGCAACTTGTGCAATTTCATCACTAACGATTGAAATATGACCTAATAAGTTCCCTTCAACTGTGTATGATGTAGCGACTGGTCCTGATAACTCTTTTACTTTACCTAAGTCATGCAAGATAATACCACTATATAATAAGCTTCTATTTAATATTGGATAAATATCACACAATGCCTTCGCTTGTCTTAACATTGTTACAACATGATAGCTTAAGCCAGAAACAAAATTATGATGATGTGAACTAGCTGCTGGGAATGTAAAATACTCTTTTTGATATTTTTTAAGTAATATACGTGTAATTCTTTGTAATTTAGCATTTTCAATATCTAGTATATACGTCATAATTTCTTCTGACATATCATCGATTGATAATGGCGCCGCTTCTAAGAAGTTTTCCAATTTCACATTATCTTCATCTACAGCCACTCTAAATTGATTAACTTTCATTTGTTTTCTTCCACGATAATCAATAACGTCACCTTTCACACGAATAATCGTTTCAGGTACGAGTAGTTGAATATCTTCATTTGTTACCGTCCATACTTTTGCTTCTATATCACCACTTTTATCTTTAAGATAAAGTGTCATATATGGTTTACCTTGAGCTGTAACACCTTGAGTTGCTCGATGAATCAAAAAGTAATGATCTACTGAGTCTCCTGGTTTCAATGTCTCTATAGTTCTCATTTGCTCTTAGCTCCTTCTATTTTTGTCAGCGTAATTGTTTGTTTCTGAGGTACATTTTGATCTTTATTACAAGTGAAATAAAGTATTTGAATATCATCTTTCATACTCATTAAATATTTAATCATAATTTCTTTACGATGTTTATCAAAATGCACAAATGCATCATCAACGATAATTGGAAATGGATAATATTTTTGTAATGATTTAATTAAACTAAATCTTAACGCGATATATAATAATTCTTTCGTTGATTGACTTAATTCAGTAGGATGGAATATTTGTCCATTTTCATGTCTAACTTGTACATTTTGTTCTTCATAAATAACTTGATTATATCTGCCTTCTGTTAATGCTTTTAAAATATCTGTAGCATCTTTTACAACATAAGGTAGTCGTTTATCTTTAATTTGTTTAATATGTGCTTCAACTAAGTTTTGTAAATAACTCAATGCAGCCCAATCATTTGCAGTTTCATTCACTTTATCTTTAAGTAAATGGTATTCATGTCTTAAAGCTGAAAGTGTTTCATCCGTTTCCATATGATTGATTTGAGCATTCAAATCACTTAATTCTGCTTGAACATTTAAATAACGATCATTATATTCATCAACTTGACCTTCTAACTGAGTACGTTCATTTTCTAGGTCTGTTTTTGTCATATAACTTAGTTGTGTATTTTTATCGTAATCGTAATTTTGATTGTTCAATAAATCTGTTAAATAATTAAATCGTTTTAAATCCTCATGATAAGACACATATGCTTTATGATGACGATAATAAGCTTCTTCATTATCTACACTAATGAAGTCAAATAATGATTGAATCACATTGTTATTTTCTTCTAAACGTTCATTCAATGCATTTATTTCATTGGTTAATAATGCTTGTTGGTCGTTATTGCGTGATTGAATATTAAATTCTTTTTGATGTTCGTCTAAAGCTTGTTTGACATCATGAAATAGTGAAATCTCTTGATAATGTAATCCAGCATGACTCACAATGCTATCAGCTTCTCTATAAAATGCTTCTAAAGCTGCTTGTTTCTCATCTCTTATTTTAGTAATGCGTGTAATTTCTAATCTATTTTGTTTAATTTTTCTAATTGTCGACAATGCATCATTTAATAATTGTGAAGATATTTGATTAGATACATGTAAACTTACTTTAGTTTCTTTAAGTGCTCTTTCTTTAGTCTCAATAATTTCTTCTACTTGTTCAAGTTCTTTATTTAATTCAGATTGCTTAGTAGATAGTATCTCTTGAGACTGATAATAACTTTCTAATTCTTGTCTAATTTTCGTTTGTTCATCAAGATTAAAGTCTAAATCATAAAATTGCTTTAAGTGTTGAACTTTCTCTTCTAATTCATCTATTTCTTTAGAAAATGCTTGATCATGATTTAACTCTTTAGATTTAATCATAAAGGCTAATCCAACTAATACAACACCTACAACAGCGAATATAGCACTAAATACAATTTGTGATGCAATAAACGCATAAATGGCAATTGCGATTAATAATATGCCACCAATGCCAGAAGCAAGTCTATATTGTTTACTTCTCTTTTCACTTTCTTCTTTTTGCTTATTAAAGCTTTCTTCCATTTTTTTGTATAGTGATTTCTTTTCGCCAAGCTCTAGCGCTTTTTGATTATATACTTTCTTTTGTTCATAGTTTTCATCAGATACGAGATCATTATGCAATTTATCAACATTGTTAGAGTAACGCTCTTGTTCAATTGATAATTGGTTGAGCGAACGTTTTATTTGTTCGCGTTCTGCAACGTTTTCTTCTCTAATGCGATTGACTTCAGCTATATGTGTCTTCATCGCGTCAGACGTATCTACATCTAAAAATTCTTCATTCCAGCCGATATCTTGTCTAAGTAATTCATTATCACGTTCAGCATTATCGATTTGCTGGTTTAATTGTTTTAATTCTTGATGTTTCTCTTTAATATCTGATTCTCTTTGTCTAATACTATTGAGCGCTTTTTCATCTCGTTCAGACATAACTTTAACATTTTCTAAAGTATGTACGACTTGTCCAAGCTTTTCATTTCTTAGCGTTAAATCGCGTTTAATACTTTCATTAGAACGTACAGCTGATTCATAGCGCTCTATCCCTTGTTCAGGGAATTCATATGGTTCTATATTTAAATTGCTTTCTAACTTCTTCCATTCAACCACTTCGTTATGTAGTGAAATTTCTTTTTCTTTACTTGTTAACCTATCAGTAAGTTTACCGAGATTCTCTTTTAATTGATTTAATCTTCGAGATGTTTTATCACGTTCATCTTGAAGTCTTTCATATTCTGAAAGTTTCTTTTCTTCGTTTTTAATCTTAATTTCTAAATCATTCAACTGCTCTAATTGAACATTTAGCACTGGATTTTTACCATTCTTCTTATATAATGCATCTTTCTCAACTTGCATTAAATCACTCATACCTGTGAACTCAGTTGAACCGAGTGCACCTGCTTGAAGTAAATACATTTGAAGTTGGTCTTCAGTTAAGTTCTTATGAATATCTTGTAATCCTAATACATTAAAAGAGAAGATACCTTGATAAGTTCGTTTATTAATGAAATTTAACTTTTGTTTCAGCCATTCTTCATCTTTAACTTTACCGTTAGAAAGATATACTTTAACGTCACCTGTTACGCGACCTTTAACTCTTTCAACTTCAACAATTTGACCATCGAAATCTAACACTAACTTACCGCCGTATTGGTTCCCTAGTCTTGGTTCCAATCTTGGTTCATTTTCTTTTTTAGTTGGAAAGCCAAATAATATAGAATGAATAAATGCTTGTATCGTTGATTTTCCTGCTTCATTCTCACCATATATTTGCATAAAACTTTGATCAAATTTTATTTTTCTAGACATGAGTTGGCCATAGCCATAAATTTCTAAAGATTTAATTTTCATCGCTTTAACCTCTCATTCTTCTTTTTAAAATTGCTTCCCCACGCTCAATAAGTGCTTGTTTATCAACATCACTAAATGGCTCTAAAAATCGATTTGCTTTTGGATTCATATACAAATCACTGAGTGCTTCTTCAAGAATGTTCTCGTCTTGTAGGATATCATCATTGAACTCATTCGCTAAAGCTACTTCTGAATCTTGATCAAAGAATACATTCAACTGTTCAACAAAGATAAAGTTTGTTTGATTCTCTTCATACTCTTGTATCAATTGAATAACTTGGTTAATTTCATCTTGTTTTAAAATTTCATCATGTTTAACATAAACATCTAATTGATAAAAAGCCTTACCTTCAGTTCTCACACTATCTTTGAATTTTTGTATCGCTTCGTATAATGCATGCTTACCTTTAGCTTGAGTTTCAATGACCGCTTTTTCAAACCTAATATATTGAGTTGGTTTGAATGATGCTTGTAATTTAGACTCATCACCTTCAACTAATAAATAACCCTTTTCACCTTTTTCTTTAAAATGACGGGCTTGTATATTACCAGGATAATGGACTTGAGATAACTCACTAATCATTGCTCTTTCGTGAATATGCCCCAATGCCCAGTAATGATATAATTTGCTATTTAAATCTTCAATATTGAATTCAGTATATCTTTGCTTCACTCCTGAAGCTTGTGAATATGTACCATGTAATACACCAATATGTATCCCTTTATTACCTGTAGATTCAGGATATTCATCAATTTTATTCTCATAACTTTGATCTTTTTGATAACTAAAACCATGTAAATAAACAACTTGTCCATTTTTCGTAATAAGTTGATAAGTAGAAACTTTATCAGAGAAAACTGTAACATTCTCTGGCCAAACTGTATGGACACCAACAGATAAAGGATCGTGGTTACCATGTATAATATAAACAAAAATTTGTTCATCTTGTAGTCTAAGAAATTGCTCTCTTAAAAACACTTCCGCACGCAAAGTTCTATTATTTTGATCAAATAAATCCCCTGCAATGACGATGAAGTCAACTTGCTCTTTAATTGCGTCGTCAACAATTTTTCTAAAACTATTATATGCACTTTGTTTTACATCGCTTAAAATAGAAGGGCTTAAATAATGTCTAGACTTAAATGGACTATCAAGGTGTAAATCCGCACAATGTATAAATTTAATCATATACCTAACCTCTTTCAATATTAGCTCATTTCTTAATTATTATATTCAAGCTCAACCAATAGAATAATCAGATTTATAAAGATTTTTAATGCTTTAATTTTACCATATTCCGCGCGTATACGATACATCGCACATATAAGATTAAACAACAAAAAAGCGACATATGAATTGTTAATTCGTGAGATTGTAATGGATACGTTATGAACACTTTCGCCCAAACTTGTTTATAACGGGGCTCTTGATTACAAAACTCAGTCAAGTCCATATGTTTGTGTAATATCTTTAGTATGTAATCAACCTTTGGTTTTTAATGAATCGAACAACTATATTTGTTTTGAAGTTTA
>NZ_JAJNHJ010000018.1:0-47403 GCF_022386965.1 Mammaliicoccus sp. B-M6 | reverse complement strand
TTAGGAAAAATAGCCTTAACTCCGGATTCTAAGCCAGAAACACCATCCATAGATAAAAAGAAAATGTCTTCGACACCACGAGCCTTAATTTCATCAAATATTTGCATCCACTTATGCTTGCTTTCTGTTTCATTAAGCCATAAACCAAGTATTTGTTTCTTTCCATCAATCGTGTACCCTAGAATAGTGTATACTGCATATTCTTTAATTTCATAATCAGTTCTAATTTTAGTATATAAACAATCCACAAATACAAATGTATAGCACTTTTCCAATGGTCTAGTTTGCCATTCTTCCATTTCAGGAATAACGGCATCAGTAATATCAGAGATCATTTCATGAGATACCGAGAAACCATAGATATCTTCTATTGTTGAAGAAATATCACGTTGTGACATGCCCTTGGCATACATAGAAATTACTTTATCTTCGATTTCAGAAACATCACGCTGACGTTTCTTTATTAACTGTGGTTCAAATGAGGCATCTCTATCTCTTGGGACATTGATTTCAATGTTACCTTTAGTGGTATTAAGTGTTTTATTCCCATATCCATTGCGTCTATTTTCGGTAATTTTATCATATTTATCATTCGAAGAATATCCTAAGTGGTTATTCATTTCACCTTGTAACATAGCTTCAAACATAGGTCCAAAAACATCTTTTAGTGCATTTTCCATATCTTCAACAGATTCAGGTGCATACTCAGCAATAATTCTATTAGCAAGTTCGACAGATTTAGGATCTCGTTTTTTTCTAGCCATAACTAACCTCCAAGTTTTAATAAGTGTATTTTAACACTATGCATAGTATTTAGCTCGGCATCCGTAACAAGTAGTTGGTTTGAGTTTTAACCAACACTTTTTACGGATATAGTAAGCGATAGCGCGCTAGATTATATAAAAAATAAACTGTGAAGTAGAGTCGTACGTTCTCTACTTACACAGTTTATTTTACACTCCCTCTATTAATAATTATGAAGAATAAATGATCAGTTTGTTTTTTTATATGGATTAATATTTTCCACTAAAATCATGATTAAACTACGTTTAATCTAGGCTATTTGTGGCTCTTTTACGAGCCACATTGCCAACTTTTTAAGATTCATGGCAGCACAAATAAGCGTGGTGTCCATGGAAACTTTTTTAATTCCTCTATATCTAGTCCATCTCATACCATGCTGTTCTTTTGCATCACCAAATCGTCTTTCTACTGTTTGACTTCTTAGTTTATATGCTTTTTTTATTGTATCTACAAACCTTAAATCTTCGATTATATCTAAATCATCTTGCCATAACGGTAAGCTACGTTAGTTTCAATTTCTTTAATAGTTTGCCTCATTGATTTTATGCCAAATAATCTTTGAATCAGTAAGATCTTAACTAAGATAACAGGATCAATAGAAGGACGTCCGTTATCTAAACAGTATTTATCTTCAACAAGTTCATAAACGAAGTTTAAATCTAATATTTTATCAACTTTTCTCAATAAATGATTTTTAGGTACTAACTCTGAAACAGAAATCATTTCATATTGGTCACGTTTATTCTCGGATTTATTTAACATAGAATCAACTCCTAAATAAAATTTCAACTATATTATAAAATGGATTGTTAATTTTTGGTATTTTTTTAGCGCTGACTCCTGCGGGAATAGCATGATTCGAAGACTACAGGCTGAGAACATGCCCGCGGAAAGCATGCGCATAAAAAAATGCCGGCAAAGTCTAAGACTTTGTCGACACTCTGAGACGCTCAATTCTTGAGCGTCTTTTTTGAATAAAAGAAATAAAAAAATAATCATCACAACTTTAGCTAGTTAATGGTTATTTAAAAATAATTATACAGCTACCGTCACTTAAACGGGCTTGTTGAGGTAATGTGTTCCAGCACGTTACCTTTATTTGATTATAGAATATCATGAAAAAATACAATTTGTCTAGTGTCTTAAACACCTGAAGCTCAATTCTCGAGCTTCTTTTTCTTTCTTCTCTTAATGATTTCTTGTGTAATCAAAATAACAACAATCACCAGCATAGGGTATATTCTGTAATCGGGAGAAACGAATAATCTAATCAAGATGAATGCGATAATTAATGAGCTAAACTGTATTAAGTATTCTTTAGTAAAGATATTATATCTATCTTTTTTATATTTATTATTTTCTAAAACTAGTGGTGTAGCTACTGATATTCCTATTATTGCACCAATTAATGACGCTAAATCCACTTTATTGAAGATAATAAGTTGGGTTAATACAATAATTGAAATCATATACAATCCATACGTCACACTATAAAACAATTTCTCCTTCATTCTTCTCAGCTCCTTAATTTAAATGGATTTTGAAGTTTACACCTTTTGTAGTTGGCATAATTTTAAAGGTTCCGTTATGAAATGTGATGCAATCCATAATAATCGTTGAACCGATACCGTGTCCTTCTTTGTTGTCTTTTGTTGTGTAATTTGAATGAAGCATGTGTTTCTCTGTTGTCTTGCTTATGCCGACACCGTCATCTTTGTAGTTAATTTCTAAACCTTCATTTATATTCTTAATGTTGATTTCGATGTTTGGATTGCGTTTATTATGATCGATACTATTATCTATAAGGTTCATCATCATACGTTCAAAATATAGTTTATTGCCATAAAATTTTTGTTCTGTTAATTCATTGATAATTTCAAGCTTGTCATATTGTATCGTTCTTCTCAGCTGCTTTAATGTTTCTGTAATATCGAATGATTCTTTATGAATGGTCATTTGATCTGTTTCATATCTGAAGTTATTGTTTAAACTATCAATCAATTCAGTCATATATGCAGCTTTATCTGAAATTAAAATCGCATATTTCTTAGTGTCTATTTCTTCTGATGATAATAGTTTGGCGTAACCATAAATAGATGTTAAAGGTGATTTTAAATCATGAGATAGCTGATTAAGCCATTTCTCGCGATAGTAATTAATTTGATTTTGATAAATTTTATCTTCAGTCAGTTGTAAGTTTAAGCTTTCTACAGAATCATTAAGTTCTTTAAATAATTTTTTGCTTCTTTTGTTGTAGTGTTTAGAGCTTGGCTTAAACAATTTACCTTTAGAAAGATTTTCTATCCAATCCGTATAGAAGAATAATGGCTTAGAAAGTCTTTTAGAAATGATAAATGCGAAAATAATTACTAAAATCATGTTGAGTAAAAGTAACAATAAGTATGTTAATGCTAAAAATTTAAATGTCTTATTTTCAATGTCATTAAACTCATCTGTATATTGAACTTTATGATAAGCAGGATTATCTATAAATTTTAATTGATTATCCTTTTCGACATGATAATATTTATTATAATTATTGATATACAAGCTACTTATCAGTTTTTTAGTATCAATTTTTTCTATTGAATGTATGTGATGGTTGTGAGATTTTGGATAAATTAATATGACGCTATAGTCATCACTACGAAATGGAATGCCTTGTATATTGTATAAGTTTTCAACAATTTTATTTTTCAAATTCATTTGTTTTTTAGGATAAAGGACATTGGCATCTTTATCGATAATATACAACTGAACATGATTGTCTTTTAATTTTTGTTTTAAATCATCACTCAGTTTATAGCCATTTTCTTCATTTGATATTGAAAAATCCATATAAAAATCATCAACATCATCTAAATCGGAATAAGAAATTTTTATAACATTTGTAAAGAAAATCCATATGCCAATAACACCTATAATAAAAGTAATCGTAAGAAAAATAAAAATGTATTTCGTGAATTTCCATGTGAATCTTTTATTCATTTCATTAACCTCTATATATGTAACCTTTTCCTCGAACTGTCTGTATGAGCTGAGGATTATTCGGGTCATCTTCTATTTTTTTGCGTAATGTTCGAATGTGAACCATTAATGTATTGTCATCCACACTGACTGAATAACCCCATACACGTTCGTATATTTGACTCTTCGTCAAAACTTGGTTTTTATTTTTAATGAAATAAGCTAGAAGGTCATATTCTCTTGATGTCAGATTAGCTTTTTTATTATTTGTGATAACGTCAGTTGTATCTAGATTGACTTGCAAGTTCTTATTGTGATGCGTATTGATATTTTTAATATGTACAGAGACGCGATAAGCAAGTTCAATAGGATCAAATGGTTTCTTTACATAATCTACGGCACCATTTTCAAACCCTTTATAAACATCTAAATCAGAATCTTTCGCTGTAACGATAATAAGTTTAGTATCTTCATGTTTAATATATTTCACGAGTTCATAGCCGTTTTCTGATTTTAAGTTTAAATCAAGTAACACGACATCAAAGCGATGGGCTTTTAATTTTGCTTCAGCTTCTGGTTTGTCACTTGCTAAATATATGTCACCTAATTGTTTATTAGATAAGGATATTTTTATCAATGTTTGTATATCTAAATCATCTTCTACTATTAATATTTTGGCAGTCATTTTTACACCTCTATATTATTGTATATTTTCATTTTATATGTATCTACACGTATATGTAAAATTAAGTCAGATTTAAGGTTTATATAAGTCAGATTTTATTTTAACTTGTTAATATAATATGTGAGGTGAATAGAATGAACAGAATAGAAGTTGCCGATGCACTAAGAGGATTTAGTTTATTTGGCATATTTATGGCCAATTTATTAATTTTTCAATTTGGTTTAACAGGGCAATTATACATAGATCAGTATCATTTAAGTGGTTTGAATCAAACAATTTATCATATTATCAAGATTATATTTGAAGGCAGCTTTATGCCCATATTTGCGATTTTATTTGGTTTTTCTTTAGATAAGCTCTATCAATCTATGAAAAGTAAACAAGTTAAACGTCCGAGAATTAAGCTGTTAAGAAGAGCCATTTTCTTATTAATATTAGGTAGTTTACATGCTTATTTTATATGGGAAGGAGATATCTTATTTGGTTATGCACTATCGATGTTAATCGTGATTCCATTCATTTTATTGAATCGTAAATTTTTTAAATGGGTGACGATTATTGGATTTGGGTTCATATTAGCAATGTCAGTGGTTTCTTTATTTGATACTTCAGGTCCTATTATAGAAACGAGTGATAAAGCTTCGTATGTGCATGAAGTTAAAACATTATTTAGTGAAGGTAGTTATTGGGATATTCGTGAAGCGGATGATACTATACAAGATCCGAAATTCATGCAATTAAAAGCAATGCTTGGCGATAATACAGGATGGTTATTTGTAATGATTCTGTTTATAGAAGTTCCATATTTCACACTAGGTATATGTTTGTCCAAATATAAATGGTTTGAAAAAAGTATCAAAGATCAACACATTTCAAAATGGTTTATATATTTAATACCCGTATGGATATTAGGGAAGTCATCTTATTTATGGTTATCGAATGAAAATGTGACAGATAACATAGCTATAATATTTGGTATATCGCTGGCCATTGGTTTTATTTGTTTATTTAAATACTTATATCAAACGTATCAACAAAACGTAATATTTAGAGGATTTGAAAGCCTCGGTAAAATGTCGTTATCGATGTATATTCTACAAAGTATTATCGGAACACTCATTCTATATGGCTATGGATTAGGATTCTTTGGTAAAGATATACTCATAGTGACATCGTTTAGTTTTATGTTAATTTATGTATTACAAATGATTTTCGCAACATGGTATCAAAAGCATTGGCGATATGGTCCGCTAGAATATATACTTCGTATGTTTACACATTGGAAAATTAAAGTAGGGAAGAGGAGATGAAATAATAATGATTGAAACAGTTAAGAAAATCGCACGCATATTATTTGTCGTATTTTCAGGACTATTAGTCGCAAGATATGTCATTCAGCAGCTTAATCAATTTACTGATTTGCAATTAAGTTGGTTCTATTTAGAACATGTGCCATATAGTTTCATCATCATTGTTATTTTATATTTTATTTGTATTGTCGTTTATAGTTCATTGCGTACATATGAACAAAGAGATTAGTTTAAGTATATAAAGAAAGGGAGCCGGACGTGTTGTCCAGCTCCCTTTTTTGATTGCTATTCTTTCGGTTTAATAGATTTAACATTTTTAAATCCGCTTTTCATACTTGCAAGGTGTTCCATGAAATCGTGCCACTCTGTACCAGCTTCTTCAAACGTTTGCTGTAATAATTCATTTTGTGCTTGGTTTAATTTATGAACTAATGCACTACCTTCTTCAGTAGTATATAAATGTTTTACACGTCTATCGTTATCAGAGTCTACATATCTAATTAATTTTTTCTCTTTTAATTTTTTTAATGAAGCGTGAGAAGCTTGTTTAGATATTTCAAGTGTATCTAATAAATCTTTAATTGTTATACCTGGCATTTGATCTATAAAAAATAAAAATCTATGATGTTGTCTGTTCATGCCATGATTTTTAATAATATCGTCAGCTGTATTGATAAATGTTTTGTATGCGAAATAAAAAAGCATATGATCATAATTGTTTTTATTATCCATTGTGTCGACTCCTTTTCAACTATTATAAAGGATAGTTGTTAAAAATTCATTTTTAGGTCAATGATGTTGACTTAATTTTAAAGTAGGTATATACTAAGAATTGTTATAGGGATTATTAAACATTTGATATTTAATCAAAGGTTTATTTTTTACATTAATAGGTCAACTATATTGACTTAAATTGATTCGTAAAAATAGAAAAGGAGAATCGGATATGAAAAAACGTGTTGGGGAATATTTAATGGATTCATTAAGTACAGTAGGGGTAGAAAAAGTATTTGGTGTTCCTGGAGATTTTAATTTAGCATTTTTAGACGATATCGTAAGTAGAGAAGATATGGAATGGGTAGGCAATACGAATGAATTAAATGCAAGTTATGCTGCGGATGGATATGCAAGAATGAATGGTATTAGTGCAATGGTCACTACATTTGGCGTTGGTGAACTAAGTGCAGTTAATGGTATTGCCGGATCATATGCAGAACGCGTGCCAGTAATAGCTATTACAGGTGCACCAACAACAGTTGTTGAAGAAGCGGGTAAATATGTTCACCATTCATTAGGTGAAGGTAAGTTTGATAGTTATAGAAAAATGTTTAAAGAAATTACAACTGCTCAAGGTTATATTACAGTAGAAAATGCTCAGACTGAAATTCCAAGATTAATAAATGCAGCATTAGCTGAAAAAAGACCTGTCCATATACATTTACCTATCGATGTAGCACAAGCAGAAATTGAAGTTGAAGAAGACTTCAAACCAGCAGAAATGATCAATCAAGATGTTTCACATTACATTGAAATGGTACAACAAAAATTAAAAACAGCTCAGCAACCAGTTATCATTACTGGACATGAAATTAATAGCTTTAAATTACATGATGAATTAGAACGCTTTGTAGAACAAACACAAATTCCAGTTGCACAACTTTCTTTAGGTAAAGGTGCATTTAATGAAGAAAGTCGTTATTATATGGGCATTTATGATGGTAGTATTGCAGAAGAAGAAATTAGAAATTATGTAGATAACAGTGATGCTATTTTAAATATTGGAGCTAAATTAACAGATTCAGCAACTGCAGGTTATTCTTATGGATTTGATATTGATGATGTCGTGATGATCAATCACTTAGATTTCAAATTAAATGATACAACTTCATCAGAATTTACATTACCAAGTTTAATGAACGGATTACTTGATATTGAATTTAAAAATGCAACAAATTTCCCAGAAAATAATCGTCCTGAAAAAGGTGATTACACAGTTGATAATGCGCCACTTACACAAGAAACTTACTTTAAAATGATGCAAGATTTTATCGGATTAGATGATATCATCTTAGCAGAACAAGGTACTTCATTCTTCGGTGCGTATGATCTTAACTTATACAAAGACAATACATTTATTGGACAACCATTATGGGGATCAATCGGTTATACATTGCCAGCAACAATCGGCACACAAATGTCTAATTTATATAGAAGAAATATATTATTAATCGGTGATGGTTCATTACAATTAACAGCACAAGATATATCAACAATGATTAGAAACGACCTTAAACCCGTTATTTTTGTTATTAATAATGATGGATACACAGTTGAAAGAAAAATCCACGGTGAACACCAAGTTTATAATGATATTCAAATGTGGGACTACAAAATGTTACCAGCCGTATTTGGTGGTAAAGATACAGTAGCCGTTCACGACGTAGAAACATCAGCCGATTTAGAAAATGTATTCTTAAAAATTAACAAGGAACCAAATCAAATGCATTTCATAGAAGTTAAAATGGGCGTATCAGACGCACCAGAAAAACTAGACGCAATCGGACAAGCATTCTCTAAACAAAATAGTTAATACAAAACCCCCCTAAACCATTAATCATGGATTAGGGGGAAATTTTTTATGTGAAGAGGATGGATATGGCAGTATAAACGAGAAGTAGTGCCATTATGATATTAAATGCTAATTCATATTGATTAATAAACTTTTTAAAGATTGAACCAAAGACACTCCAACTGAATGAGGATAGAAATCCGATGAGTGCTAAATATGTAATTAAGATGATTTGGATAGAGAAATGTTCAAAGTTTGGAGTTATAAATGCCGCCACTACACTTAACGCATAAATCACACCTTTAGGATTTACAAACTGTAACAACATACCAAATTTAATATTATTGTATCTATTACTAAACGATTGAGCATCAGTACCTTTGCTCGTTCCAATTTTGTATGCTAAATAAAGTAAGTAAATTGCCCCGAGAATCTTCATATATAATTGGATTTTAGGGAATAGGTGGTACAAAGCAGAACTAAAGAAATTAGATACAAGGAGTAATAAAAAGAAGCCAAGCGCAACACCAATACAGAATCTTACTGTACCTCTTAGACCAGTTTGTTTAGAATAATATAAAGACATAATGTTATTTGGCCCAGGCGTGAAACTAGAAACAATCGCATAAATCGTCATAGATAATAAAGTCATATAAAACGCCCCTTCAAATTAAACTATTGAGAGTATTGTATCTTTAGAAGAAAGGATTGTAAATGGTTGGTGGTGGGGGAGAGAAAGAGAATATTTTAGTTTATATTTTCCTGCGCATTCTCTATAATAATTGTAAAGAATTATGGAGGTGCATCGATGAACAGTCAAACATACTTACTGGCTCTCAAAAATCGTATCATTCAAGATAAACTTGATGAAGATACGAGGAACTATATTAAAGGTCTGGAGGGTGAACTTTTCATTAAAGATATTCTTGATGAACATCCAGATCTTCATTATTTATATGATTTTCATATAAACTACAAAAATCGCGTTCAAATTGATTTCTTAATTGTAACGGATGATGCTATATGTCACTGTGAGGTTAAGCATTATTCTGGAGATTATACGATTAAAGATGGTCAGCTTATGAACGAATTTGGAAACATGTTTTATACACCTTTTCAACAACTGCGACGAGCCAATCACGAATTGAATCATTTAATATCCCATTTGAATATCAACAAACCCTTACATTCCTATCTTATTTTTTCAAACCCCAAATTTACTTTAAAAGGTACAATGCCTAATCAATTCAATATCCTATTACCAACAGAATTACACAAACTTAAATATATGTTTAAAAATAATCATACTATAGAAAATGCTAATATCTTACATATGTTTCAACAAGAGCATAGTGACTTTTCACATCTTTATAACAATATTAAAAAAGTCCCAATGTCTAGTTTAAGACCAGGATTGAAATGCCCGAAATGTAAAAGATTGAATACAGTTGAGGTAGAAGAACGAAAGAAAAACCTGAAATGTAGATTATGTGATTTCAAAGACATAAGACAAAATGTGTATTTGTTTAATTTATTAGAACTTAATTTGTGTAAAGGGGAGCCTTTTACTTTATCAGAAGCTCAAAAATGGTGTGAGGTGGAGAATAAATATACTATAAAAAGGGTGTGTGAAAAATATTTTAGAAGTACAAATAAGAATCCAAAAAAATACTATAAAAATCAATAAAACAGCAGTGAACATTGCAAGAGGAGGCTGACTAGCAATATTGGAGGGATGAACATTGCAAGACAGCCCCAACTAGCAACATAGAACCAACAAACATTGCAATTTTGCCCAACCAGAACACCCTGAACCAGCTCCAATCCCTCAACCCCCAATCCCCAACCAAAAAACAGGGGCGCACATGGCGCCCCTGTTCCTTCTTAAGGTATTATTGATATATGGTTATGTTTATTTATGGGTGGAAGATTACTTTATCGTACTGTTTCTTTCTGTTTACTAAGTTATCAAATGTTTCTGGTCCTTTTGATAAAGGAAGTACATCGGAGATAATGGGTTTTACATCAATTTCTCCTGTAGACATATAATGTAATGTAGCTGCCCATTCTTCTCCTGGGAATGGGGCGGATAAACCGTTCCATGAACCTATAACATTAAGCTCATTTCTTAATATCTTTTCGAAATGTTGACGATGAATCTCGATATCTGAATATGGAATACCTAATAGTAAGACTTCGCCACCTTTAGTTGGTAAGGTAAGTACTTGTCCTATCGTAAACGGTGATCCTGCTGATTCAACAGCAACATCAATTTTTTCAGGTATTGCAGCTATAGCTTCATCTAAGTCTGTTTCTTTAGAATTAAGCGTATAATCCGCGCCGAGTTCCTTAGCGATTTCTAATTTATGGTCATCAATATCTATTGCGATTATTTTAGCTGCTCCAAATATTTTCGACCATTGAATGGCCAGTAACCCGATGCTTCCACATCCCATGACCGCTACAGTAGCACCCGGTTTCATACGTGTTCTGTAAAATCCATGTGCAACGACTGCAGAAGGTTCGACCATTGCTGCAGTATCTAAATCTACATTGTCTGGTACTTTAAGTACATTGCTTGCTGGGAGTTTAACATATTCTGCAAAACAACCAGGTTCATATGATCCAATCACATATAAATTTTCACAACGTGAGTATTCGCCTTTTTCACAGTAATGGCATTGGTGGCATACGACAGCAGGGCATCCTGTTACAGCATCTCCGACATTTAACCCTGATACGTCACTACCAACTTCCTCAACAATTCCTGAAAATTCATGTCCGAACGTCATACCTTGTTTGTAAGGTCCAAGCTTTTTGTAGCGGGAGGTATCTGATCCACAGATACCCGTTGCTTTAACTTTAATAATGACATCATTCGGTGCATCTATCTTTGGTACAGCTGTTTCTTCAAATCTTAAATCTTCAATACCATATAAATTTAAGGCTTTCAAAAGTAATATCCTCCCCTCTATTTATATTATGAGGTTTGTTCAGAAGTAACTTTCTTCTTCTTGAAAAGTTTAGAACCGAAATAACTTAAGAAGACAGCACTATTACATACGAGTAAATTATCCATATAGAATTGCGTAATACCTCTCATTGGCCCAAGCATAAAATCTAACATGTGTTCAACCATAATCAACATTCTCCTTTTTTATCTTTTAAAAGATTATTTGTTTATTCGATAGGGCGAAGTAATACTTTAATACCTTCGCCGCCTTTAATGTGATTGTAACCTTCCTCCCATTCAGTAATATCAAGCTCAGCAGTAACGAGTGCTTCTGCATTTACTTGTCCAGTACTCATGAGTTGTAATGATGGTTCCCAATCGGCAGGTTTCTGACTTCTACTACCAACAACTCTAATTTCTTTTTGAACGATTTTTTCTAAATCAAAAGGTATTTCGGGATCTTTAAAAATACCAACTTGAACATATAGACCTTTTTTGCGTAATAGATCAAGACCTTGTTTAGCAGCAGGTACAGCGCCTGAACATTCTAATACAACATCTGCACCGTATCCGTCTGTAATGTTATTAACATATTCTTTTAAGTCTGTATGTTGAATATTCACAACATGATCTAAATTTAATTCTTCTGCTTTTGCTAAACGCGCTTTATCGTTATCTAAACCAGTTATAACGACTTTGCCACCTTTACTTTTAACGACTTGTGCAACGAGCAGGCCAATTGGACCTGGTCCCATAACAACAACCGTATCACCTTGATTAATTTCAATTTTAGATACTGCGTGATGTGCACAAGCAAGTGGTTCAGTCATTGAAGCGGCTTTATATGAAACATTGTCAGGTAACTTGTGAACACTTGCTGCTCTTGCTACAAGATATTGTGTGAAGCCACCGTTTTGTTGTGTACCTAAACCTTTACGATGATTACATAAATTGTAGTCTCCAGATTGACAGTATTCACATTCACCACAAATATAATATGTTGTTTCAGATGTTACACGATCACCAATTTCGAATCCTTCAACTTTATCACCAAGCTCAACGATTTCTCCAGAAAATTCATGGCCAAGTGTTACAGGGAAGTTTACATTGTAATGACCTTCATAAGTGTGGACATCTGTACCACAAATACCGGCATAATGAACTTTTATTTTTATCTCATTTTCATTTGGTTCTGGAAATTCTTTATCTAAAATTTCTAAATTACCAAAACCAGGTGCTGTTTTTACTAATGCTTTCATTTAAAGTCATCCCCTTAATGTTAGTTGAACAATGCAAAGAACTTGAAGATAATATAGTTTAAGATGTTACCACCTTGGTCAAGACTTGAGATTTGTGAAGATCCTGATGGCATTTTCACATTAGTACCGTCAGCCATGCTTGTGAAGATAGGTGCTACATCTGTTGCGATGTATAGTGAAATTGCAATCATAATTGTACCTACGATAACTGAATGTATGATGTTACCTCGTGCTGCACCTACGATAAATGCGACGATAAATGGAATTGTTGCTAAGTCACCAAAAGGTAATACTTGGTTACCTGGTAAAATAACAGCTAATAATACAGTTACAGGTACTAAGATTAAAGCAGTTGAGATAACAGCTGGGTGACCTAATGCAACCGCAGCATCTAAACCGATATAAATTTCACGATCTCCAAAGCGTTTGTTTAACCATGTACGAGCTGATTCTGATACAGGCATTAAACCTTCCATAAGAATCTTAACCATACGAGGCATTAAGACCATAACAGCAGCCATTGACATACCTAAGTTAATAACGTCACCAGCGTTGTAGCCAGCTAATAAACCGATTGCTAAACCAAGTACTAAACCAACAAATATAGATTCACCGAAAGCGCCGAAACGTTTTTGAATTGTATCTGGGTCAGCATTTAATTTGTTAATACCAGGCACTTTTTGAAGACCTTTAACAAGGAAGATACCAGGTACATAAGAAATCGTACTACCAGTTGCAATAGATACACCTGGTAAATCATAGAATTTACTCATCATTGGCGCAGTCCAGTCTGCTACTTTTAAGCAGACGATTTGGAATAATGCAGCTGCAACTAATGATTGCCAAATGCTTCCTGAAACGGCATAAACCATTGCACCACAGAATGTATAGTGCCAGAAATTCCAAATATCAACGTTCATTGTTTTAGTTGTTTTAGTTAATAACATGATGACATTAATCACAATACCTAAAGGAATAATAAATGCAGCGATAACAGATGCCCATGCAATTGATGATGTAGCAGGCCAACCTACATCGATTACATTTAAACTTACGCCTAAATTTTTAACCATTGCTTGTGCTGCTGGTCCTAAATTGTTAACAAGTAAATCAATTACTAAGAAAATACCTACGAAGGCAACACCAATCGTTAAACCAGATCTAAATGCTGCGCCAACTTTCTGTCTGAAAAATAACCCTAATAAGAATATGACAATCGGTAAAATTACCGTTGCACCTAAATCAAGAAATGCTTGAATAAAATTTACAAAACCATTCATTCCCTACACCATCCTCTTTTTAGAAGAATGAGGATGAAATATGATTTATTCCAACCTCATGCTAGTTTTTAATTTTGAATTTGTTTAACTTTGTAAAGCGTCTAAAATTTCTTTCTTAGTATCTTCAACACCAATTCCTGTTAAGAAGTTACGTGCGTTAATAACTGGGAATTTGTATTCTTTTTGTGTCATTGCTGTTGTTACTAATAAATCAGCTGTATCAGCGTATGCACCAACTTCAGAGATTTTTATTTGTTTTAAATCTACTTTAATGTTGTGTTCTTTAGCCATTTCCTCAATTGCGTTGTTAACCACAGTTGACGTTGCGATTCCTGCTCCACATGCTACTAATACTTGTTTCATAATAATTTCCTCCTAATTTGAGTCGATGTGTACATCGAACTCTTCCTGTTAATTTTTTTATACTTCGCTTAATTCTTTATCTATTGCATCTACAATTGTTTGTTTATCTTGTGCATTGGCAATCAATTCAAGTAATTGATCGTTTTGGAAGATTCCCATTAGTTTTTGTAATAATGATAGTTGAGCATCTTCTTTATCCATTGCTAACATGAATATTAATTTCACATCTGTTGTTTCTTCAATTTCTCCCATAATGACAAATGGAACGGTTTCTTTTAGTACTGCAATACCTATTGATCTCGTCTGAACGTGTTGTATGTCGGTATGTGGGATTGCCACTGAGCAATATACAGTTGGTAAACCAGTTGCAAATGACTTTTCTCTTTCTATCACTGCGTCTTTGTAAGTGTCTTTAACATAATTATTTTGATACATAACATCTGACAACTTACTCAACGCTTCAACATTCGTCTTAGCTTCTAAATCTAGAATGACGTTAGAAGCATCGATCTTTAAATCTTGCATATTATGCAACCCCTTTGACTTAATCTATTTTTGAAAAGTGTTGAATGATTTTATATACATCAATTTTTGAATCTGTTTGAACAATTTGTTGTATAGCTTCATCGTCTTGAGACATATCTCTCAGTTGTAGTAGTGGTCTTAAATGTTTGAACTTATCTGTAGCAGCGATTGCTACGAAGATATGAACTTTTAATCCAGTACTCAACTTGAGTGGCTCTTTAAGAATCAACATACTCATTGCAGTTCTATGAACGACTTGATCACCATCAGCATGAGGGATTGCGATATTTTGGTTAATAACCATATACGTTTCATCAAATGCTGCATGCATCTTATCTATATAAAGCGGGTCGACATATTTCATTCTTACTAACGGATTAGCCGTTAATTGAATGGCTTCTTCAATATCAGCTACACGCTCTACAAAATTGATAAGATTGGTTGGTAATAAATCTTGTAAGTTCAAAGTACTATTAATAGATAATGTCGATGCTTTAACTGATGAATATGCATACGTATCTTCAAATTGTGCTTTTACGATTTTGAAAAGCTCAGATTCATTATGAATTGTTGCATGTTCTCTAATAGCCGAAATCATTTTTTCGACTTGTATTTCTGTTTCCATCGTATTATTTAATTGACCGAATACATGTTGTCGTAGTTCATGTTTTTCTTGAGCAGTTAATATCGTTTTCGTGATATACAATTTTTTAGGTGTCATGATATGCATCGGTGAAAAGACGATATCAAAGTCTAATTCATACTGATTGAAATCACGTAATGACAATGCATCAAGGAATATAAATTCAGGGAATACACTTCGCAACTCTTGTAACATGAGCTGAGAAATGGATGTACCTTGTGTACAAACAACGACTGCTTTTACTTTTTGTTCAATTTCTTCATCTTGCCTTCTTAAACTGCCACCAATCAGTATGGTTAAATAAGCAATCTCATTTTCGGGTAATGATTGCCCGAAGAACTTCTCTAAAGGTTTTGAAGATAATTTAACGAGATGAAAGAGTTCTTTATAATCTTCTTTTAAGGAATTTTCCAAACCTTCTACATCAGATAATTGATATCGAATTCTATAAAAAGCAGGTTCCATATGAAGCATTAATTGGTTAATCAAAGAATCTCGATCTTTAAATTTAATAAAAGTAATTTTTTCAAATTGAACAATCATGTCTATAAGTGCCTTTTTGAGTTCTGGGATATGTTGAACATCACTGACATCTGACCACTGAACACTCGTTGACAACAACTGTAAAGTAATAAATAACTTTTCTTGTCTCGGAATATTTGGATAGTTCGATGTCAAAATTTCTGTTGCTTGATATTCTTTCGTATCCGATAAATCGTCATATCCTATAGAAAATGATGAAACAATTTTGTCATGCTTAATTCTTCGTAAAATTAAATAAAGTTTATAAGGTAATGTTTGTGTACTTTGATCAATGAATTTCCTGTCTAAATATTGTTCGATTTTAGTGATTTGTTTATTGATTAATTCAATTTTTTCATCAATAATACTTAAACTTTTGACGATATCAGACTGAGCAATATGCATTGTAAAGACTTTATCGATGAGCCTCATAAGAAGCCTTCGAATTTCAAATTCACTACCAGCTAAGTAATAACCATTTGTACGACTATATTTCAGATTAACTTCGTATGGTTGTAAAAGTTCTTTCAATTTCTTAATATCATTTAGAATCGTATTTTTACTGACTTCTAAATCAATTGAGAAGTGATTTAATGAAAGACCTTCTTCTTCACTAAACAACATCAATAAAATGAGGTGTGCACGTTGGTATGCGGTATATACCTGCTCATTCTCTTGATAGGTGGATTCAATTGGAACATTAAGAAAATCTTTAATGGTGTCATCAACGATAAAATAACCTTGGCTAGTTCGTTCGATTTCCGGATAATCATGTTCTTTAAACCAGTCATTTAACTTTTGAATCCTGTACCCAAGTTGTCTTCGTGAAATGTTAAACATTGATTCTAAGTCTTTGCCTTTTACTTTTGGATTTTTTATCATTTCTGAAATGATATTAAAGTTTTCTTTTTGTATTTTGAATACCTCCTTTGTTGTTAGTCATAATTTAACACAAGTCATCAAAGAGTTGTACAAGCTTTAATCACAAATGTTATTAACTTTTGTGTACACCTTTGTGATTATACTGATATGACAACGTTTGTAAGACACAACGAATAATTCGAAATGCATGAATATTATTAAAATTGAATACATAGTAGATTTAACTTAAGTAAGAAAAGGGGTAAAAAGGGGATAAGTACATAAAAAAAGCAATCGCTCGATTAGCGATTGCTTTTAATTAATCATTATTCTTGTGATTCATCTGGTAAGTTTTCTTTCATTTTTTTATTAATTTTCTTCGCGCGTTTGAAATAAATACCTTCAAAGTAGCTTGTTGTACCTAATTTATAGAATACTAGTGCAACAACTGCAATGACGATGAAATCATATGGGTAGTGAATCCAATTAAGTCCGTTAAATTCTTTACTTCCGATAAATGATAAGAAAGCAAGAATCATAAGGTATGCGATGATCCAAATACTACCACCAATTTGTTTTTTAGTATTTGTCCAATTTGTCTTATATTCATAGAAGAAGTAAATTGGTAAACCTAAAATGATAATAAATATAACTTGTGCTGTTGTTGGCCACATAGCCCAATATATTGCGAGTGATGCAACAACGAATGAAAATGGCGCCATAAAGCCAAGCATTTTCGCACGGAATGGTCTATGCATATTCGGTGCCATTTTTCTTAATGAAATAACAGTTGTTGGACCAGTTAAATATGCAACAAGTGTTGCTGTAGAGATAACACTTGCTAATACTGCCCAATCTCTAAATAATGAAACCATGATCATACTGACAATAGCGTTAAATACAATTGCGACACGTGGAATGTTGTATTTTTCGTTCATAGAACCTAAGAATTTAGGAATATGACCATTTTTCTCCATTGCACGTAATACACGACCAGTAATCGCTACGAATGAAACACCTGTACCAAATGGTGATACAACGGCTTCTAAATATAATAGAATAGCTAACCAGTTTAATCCTAATATGATGGCTAAGTTAGCAAATGGTGAGTCGAAATTAATACCGCTCCAACCACCACTTTCAGAAAGCATGTCTGCTGGCATAGATGTAATAAATGTACTTTGTAAAATAATATATAATGCAGCACTTAAAGAAAGTGAAATTAATATACCTTTATATATATTCTTTTCAGGATTTTGAATTTCAGATCCCATATTAATAATTGTTTGGAATGCATTAAATGAGAATATAATACCAGACGCTGTAGTAGCAGCAAATATTGGTGCACTACCATACGGCATAAATTCTCCTATTGATGAACCATAGTTTCCTGTATCAAATCCAGAAATAATTAACATAATAATCGTTACAAGTGGCACTCCTAATTTAAAGAATGATATTAAACTTGTAAATGATGTTAATAGTTTAACTGACCAATAATTTAATAATGAGAAAATAATAATGATAATAAATACTGCAAATAATCCAATATTACTAATTGAACCATCATGCATAAGTTGGCTAGTAGGTTTAGCCCAATCCCATGGCCAAGAGCTGATGTATTGAACAGCTGATACAGCCTCGATAGGGATAATCGTTACTAATGATACCCAGTTAGCCCATGATGCTATGAAACCAAGCAGTGAACCATGTGTATACTGCGCGTAGTTACTCATACCACCAGATTGTGGGAACATTGTTCCAATTTCAATATAGTTATAAGCTATCGATCCTATAACAATAAAGCCTATTACCCAAGATATAATTGCGGCAGGACCTGCAATTGATGATGCTTCCCATGCCCCAAATAACCATCCAGAACCGATTAAAGAACCAAGTCCTAATAGTACGAGTTGGGTCAAGTTAATTTTTTTGTTTTCGTTATGATTACTCATCCAATCTCCCATTCTAATTTTTTAATCAATTTTTGTTTGTTTTTATTGTTAAATTTAAAGCACGGGACAATATTATACGCTTATAAAATTAATAGTCAAATTCCGTTGTAAATATCGAGCGTTTTCAAATCGCTGTACACACCAGTTTTATAGGAATGAAAGGTTTTTAGAGTTCCGGCAGTCTGACCGGCTATAAAGTAAATTAATTAGTATTTTTAAGTTGCTTGTGACGCTACGTCATAAAATAGAATATAAGTATAAAAACCAATAATACAAGGAGTGGTTAGTATGAAAATGACTACAGGCGAAGTAGCTAAGAGATGTCATGTAACAGTTCGGACAGTACAGTATTACGATAAGAAAGGCATTGTCAGCCCAAGTGAAACATCTGAGAATAATAGAAGATTATATACAGAAGCGGATTTAAATCAATTAAAGATTGTATTGATTTTGAAAGATATGAATTTTTCTTTGAAAGAAATTAAAGAATTGTTGAAATCAAATGAGTCTATCAACACACTCAATGTACTGTTAAGTGAAAAAATCATTGAACTAGAGGAAAATATTCGAAACGAAAGTGACCAACTGAGACAAATTCAATTTATTAGAAAGAATATAAGTGAAGAAAGTGAATATCCAGTATCTAATATCTTAAATTTACAAAATAAATCTAAAAAGCATCAACTAATGAAAAAATTCCGAAGCAAATTTATGTTAGTATCTATGATTGTCGGCATTGGTCAATATACAAGCATTGCCATGGCGATAACACAGAAAAAATGGAAACCAGTTATCATCGTTTATCCATTCGTACTATTGTATGCAGTATTTGCTGTTAAAAAATACTATGCTGTTGTAAGTTACTTATGTCCAAATTGCCAAAATGAATTTAAACCGATCTTCTCAGAATGGTTCAAATCTAATCATACGTATCAAACAAGAAAGCTATTATGTCCTCATTGTAATGTAGAAAGTTTTTGTATCGAGACACATGAATAATGAAAAAGAGCGAGATAGAACGCTGTGGAATCAGAATTCTATCTCGCTTATTTTAATATGAATTTATCAATTATTGAGGTATAACACCAATTTCCATATGAACTAAATAACCATCTTTATCAAAAGAGGCGAGGTAATGTTGATTTAAAGTACCATATTTTAAATATTGGTCTCCTTCATCAACTAGCATCGTTGCTTCGTGTGCTTTTTTAAATTCAGACTTTGTAACAACACCAGATTTAACATCAAACATGATTGTACCAACTTTACCATTGTCGTCTTTTAATATTGTCGTGTCATAGACTTTAGATGAATGACCACCAGTGCCTGTTTTAGCATCATATTCCGTTTGGTAACCATTAATCGTTACATTATCTGCATAAAGTGCTTCTACAAAATCATAATCTAATACAAAGGACGGGTTATTATATGTGTAGCCATCATAGTTATACCAAGGTGTTGTTTCTGACTCTGAATTTGCTGCAATAGCTTGATCAGAATTTTCGACAGCTGACACACCAAGTAATAAACTCGTCGATAACGCAGTCGTACCAATTAACTGATAAACTTTCTTCAATGTCTCCACTCCCTTTAATAGATATAACAATCCTTTGGCTAAGTGACAAAAAAAGTTTGTAATATTACACTACCCGGTATAAAAGAAGATAATCAAATCGTGAAGAAGGTGGGTTTGTTATTTAGAATGAGGCAAGATGTTAGTTAAAGGTGGAGTAAACACACGAGATTGAGAAACATGTGAGTTAAAGAAGTAGTAAAATCACAAGTTCATCCAAGATATTCCTAAATTCCAAATTATCCCACCAACTCACATATCTTATTGCCATTATCACCACCATCCAATCCAATACCACTCATTCATCAGTGTAAAATTTTAAATTGACTAATCTTGAGTACGATGATAGGATTAATAAAAATAATAAAAGACTCTTATCAAGAGTGGCTGAGGGATGTGCCCTATGAAGCCCAGCAACCTTCTATTTGGAAAGGTGCTAATTCACATAAAGTTTGTCTAAACTTTTGAAGATGAGAGGAGGTTTATCTAACTTTCTCTAATTTTTTAGAGGAAGTTTTTTTATTTTTAATTTTATATCGGAAAGAGGCGTGTATACATATGAGTAAATTCGTAAAGTTTGTTAGTTTTATCGGTATTATTTTATTATTAGCTGCGTGTGGAAAGTCTAGTGGAAGTGAAAATACAAAGATTACGGTTGCTGCTTCTCCGGCTCCGCATGGTGATGTCGTTGAACATGCGAAAGAAAAAATGAAAGAAAAAGGTTATGACTTAGAAGTTAAAACAGTGAATGATTATAAAGTACCTAACAAATTATTAGATAAAGGTGATGTTGATGCAAATCTATTTCAACATGTGCCTTATTTAAAAGCTGAAAAAGCAACACATGGATATAAAATTGAAGAGGTAGGAAAAGTTTTCACAACGCCAATGGGTGTTTATAGTAAAAAACATAAAGATTTGAAACACTTACCAGATGGCGGAACAATATACGTGTCTAACAACCCAGCTGAAGAAGGAAGATTTTTATCATTCTTTGTTAATGAAGGATTGATCAAAATAGATCCAAAAGTGAAAATTGAAGATGCCAAATTTGATGATATTATAGAAAATAAAAAGAATTTGAACTTTAATAATAAACAAGGTGCAGAATTTTTACCTAAGACATATAACAGTGGTGAAGGCGATTTAGTCATTATGAATTCAAACTATGCAATTGATAACGGACTGAATCCAGTGAAAGATTCGATAGCTATTGAAGATAAGTCATCACCATTTGCGAATATATTAGCTGTAAAAGAAGGACATAAAAATGATAAGAAATTCCAAGAACTTCTGAAAGTACTACAGTCTAAAGAAATGAAGAAATATATTAAAGATGAATATGGCGATAATGTTATCCCATATGAAAAGTAATAATACAATGAACCCAGGCATATGTCTGTGTTTTAATATTATATATTTGTGTATTTATTCACAATTAAATAATATTATAAATCTTTAAAATTTATGTTGTAAGCGTTTCCTGTTTGTGCTATATTCAACTTATTAATAAATAGAGTCATCATATGACCACATGAATTAGAAGGGAAATTAATTAAGAAAGTTGGATATTTATGAAAGAAAAAAGAACTAATATAAGATGGTTTTTTGCAATTGCATTCTTTATTATAGGGATTATCGCATATATGGATCGTTCAAACATCTCTATTATCGCCGGACCTATGATGGAAGATTTAAATATGAACAAAGCTCAATTCGGGCTTTTAGCTTCATTCTTCTCACTTGGTTATGCATTAATGCAAGTACCTTCAGGGATATTAGCTGAAAAGTTTGGTCCTAAGAAAATGTTAACAATCGCATTATTATGGTGGAGTGCTTTCACAATTCTTACAGGTATTGTGAAAAATCATGGTTTACTATACTTAGTACGTTTCTTATTTGGTGTAGGTGAAGCGCCTATGTACCCATCAAATGCTGTATTTAATAGTTACTGGTTTAATAAGAATGAAAAAGGTCGTGCATCTTCTGCATTATTAGCAGGTTCATACTTCGGTCCAGTAATCGCACCAATCGTTACAATCGCAATTATGAACGCGTTTGGTTGGCAAGCAGTATTCTATATTTTCGGTTTAATCGGTATTGTAATTGCGATCTTATGGGTGATTATCGCTAAAGATTTACCAGAACAACATAAAATGGTTAATGAAGCAGAAAAAAGATTTATTATGGAAACACGTGACGTTGTAGATACAGGTAAAACAACTGCACCTTGGAATGTATTCTTCAAACGTTTCAGTTTCTATGCAATTGCAGCACAATATTTCGTTGTACAATTTGTCATCACATTATTCTTAATTTGGTTACCAACTTATATTCACGAAGAATATCATGTAGAATTTAAACAAATGGGCTTTATCGCTGGTGCTCCTTGGTTAGCAATGTTTATATTGATTATGCTAGGTGGTACAATTTCAGATAAGATTTTATCTACAGGTAAATCTAAATTTGTTGCACGTGGTGTAATCGCAATTTCTGGATTTGTAGTATTCTGTATATCACTATACTTTGCGTTAGCTACAGATAATTTATATATGAATATTTTCTGGTTATCTTTATGTCTTGGTGGTGTAGGTTTATCAATGGGTATGAGCTGGGCAACTGCTACAGATTTAGGACGTAACTTCTCTGGTACAGTTTCAGGTTGGATGAACTTATGGGGCAATATTGGTGCATTATTAAGTCCAATTTTAGCTGGTTTATTAGCAGATAAAATTGGTTGGACAATGACACTACAATTAATGATGGTTCCAGTAGCATTCGCAATCATCATGTGGTTCTTTATTAAACCTGACAATCCTTTAGTAAAAGAAGAAAATGTATAATATTTTAAGGGTCTAAGGCATGTTATGTGCTTTGGATTCTTTTTTTATAACAAAAAGTTTAGGTTGCCCTAATTAAAATGTTTACAAATTAAATAAATAGGTATATCCTCTTGATATAGAGGTGTTAGACATGGGCAAAAGTTTAGAAGAAATTAATAGTACGGTCTCTTTTGATGCTGAAGCAAATGCTTTTAGAAAGTTCCTAATGTATTTAGGTCCTGGCTTGCTTGTAGCAGTCGGATATATGGATCCGGGTAACTGGATTACTTCTATGTCTGGTGGGGCTCAGTACGGTTATATATTATTATTTGTGATTTTAATATCTAGTTTATCTGCTATGCTGTTACAAAGCATGTGTGCAAGATTAGGTATAGCAAGTGGGATGGATTTAGCACAAGTTACGGAGCATATGACTAATAAATCTTTAGGTGTATTTGCTTGGATTTTAGCTGAATTAGCTATTATGGCAACTGATATTGCTGAAGTAATTGGTAGTGCGATTGCTTTAAATTTACTATTTAACATTCCATTGACTTTAGGGGTAACGATCACAGTATTAGATGTTTTACTTTTACTTTTAATTATTAAACTCGGATTTAGAAAAATAGAAGCAATTGTCGGTGTGCTTATATTTACAGTTCTTATTATCTTTATGTTTGAAGTGTATCTTTCTTCACCGGATGCTAGTTCGTTAATGGCAGGATTTTTACCAAGTTCTGAAATTGTTACGAATAAAGGCGCTTTATATATTGCGTTAGGTATTATTGGTGCAACGATTATGCCACATAACTTATATTTACATTCATCAATCGTTCAGTCTAGAAATTATGAAAGAACAGATAAAGGTAAAAAAAGTGCGATTAAATATGCAACAATCGATTCTAATATTCAATTAACAATTGCGTTTATTATTAACTGTTTATTATTAGTATTAGGCGCAGCATTATTCTTTGGTAGTCATGAAGCTTTAGGAAGATTCTTTGATTTATATGATGCTTTAAGCCACTCTCATGTAGGCGGTGCAATAGGTGGCGCTGTTATGAGTACACTGTTTGCTATAGCATTATTAGCTTCAGGACAAAATTCTACAATAACTGGTACATTATCAGGACAAATTGTTATGGAAGGTTTCTTGAAAATTAAACTTAAACCATGGGTACGTAGAATCATTACAAGAGTTATCGCAGTTATACCAGTATTTCTTTGTTTATGGTTATACGGATCAAGCGATACAAAAATAGAAGATTTATTAATTTTCACACAAGTATTTTTAAGTTTAGCTTTACCATATAGTATTATTCCATTAATTATGGCAACAAGTAATCCAAACATCATGGGTAAACAATTCGTCAATAAAAGATGGGTTAATATTATATCTTGGATACTCGCAGTTGTTCTAAGTGTGCTAAATATCTATTTAATTGTAGAAACAATATCAGAATTTATGTAGTTCATTTAAAGCCAAGGCAATGATTTTATTGCCTTGGCTTTTTTTCTGCGTCTATTAATAATTTGATAGGACCTGTCGAATTAAGTGTGGTTAATCTTTGTGCCATTTCATCAGGTGGTGTGTCTAATGCTCTAATGACCCAACCTTGTATCATGCCTGCATATGCTGACGCAACGTATTCAGCGACAATGTCTTTATCTAATATCATGTCATTTTGAACGCCAGTATCTTCAAAAAAGATAATATATCTTTGATGAATATGATTTTTAAGTAAAATATAGAAATTAGGATAGTGTTTGAACATCGTTTGATAGAAATACGCGTTATGAGATATATGGCTAAAGATATTATTAGCGATATAGAATTGTGATTCGCTAATGCTATGATGTTTTAAATAAAATTTATAAGGCTCACCGAATAGTAGTTGAAAGTAACTTGATATCGTATGAGACATTAATACTTCAATTGATGGATAATGTCTATAAAATGTTGAACGATTGATTTCAGCTTCTTCACATAACTTTTTAACTGTTATGGATTGAATGCTCGTTGTATTTAAACATGTTAATAATGCATTCTGAATTTTGTTTCTGGATTGTTTTTGTTTCTTGTCCAAACTGTTCACCTTCTTATGAATGCAACATAATTAGAAAATGTGTTGCTTCTCTCATTTTACACACATTGTTTTTTAAAGTCGAACATTTTTATAATAATAATATGAAAAATATTGGAGGAGAACAAATTGAAACAAGATGCCGAAATGTTGAAAGAAACGTTGTTAAATAATAAACAGAATAGAGTAACTGACGACCACTTTGATTTAAATGCAGCTTTAGAAGAAATTCTTAATTCAGTTGGTTATACGACTGCAGATAGTGGTGGTAACGTTACATTCTATGGTAAAGATCCAGTGTTACCAAGTACATTACGAATTGCTGGATTAGCAGGGTTAGGTTTGGCGGCTAAATCAGTTGCTTTAGCGCATTTATGGCAAGTTCGAGGCGGTAAAGGACAAGACATTCATGTCGATATTAGAAAAGCATTAAAAAGATTATCACCTTTTTACGAACGAAAATGGGAAACATTAAATGGATTTCCTGCAAAAGGTCAAGAAGATCCACATACACCATTTAGATTTAATTTTTATGAAACGAAAGATAATAGATGGGTAATGCCATTAGACCCTTATCCAAATGCTAAAGAACATGTATTGGATTTATTAGATTGTCGTGGAACGAAAGAAGCGGGTTCTAAAAAAGGTATCGTTATGCCGCTCGTGCGCTCTGTTGAAGAGTTTGTTGAAGAAGAACAGTTTAAATATATTGCAGAAACAGAACTCATTGAAATTAAGAAAATAGGAGAATCTGAACCGATACCATTCACTGAGAACCCAGAACAACCATTAAGTGGTATAAGAGCATTAGGAATGGGACATGTTATAGCAGGAGCAGGACTCGGTAGAGGTTTAGCATTACACGGAGCAGACGTACTCAATGTTTGGCGACCAACTGAGTTAGAAGTAGAAACAATGTATTTAACTTCTAATGTAGGAATGCGTTCAACTTATTTAGATATTACAAATCAACAGTCACATAGAGATAAATTTGATGAATTATTAAGTGATGCAGATATATTCTTCATCAATAAAAGACATGGATTTATGGAAAAATATAATGTGACAGCTGAAGCATTAGCAGAGAAGAAACCAGGTATCATACATGCGTCTGTTAATTTACATGGACATGCTGGACCATGGTCAGATAGAAATGGATTTGATCAGACGGCAGGAAGTGTCACAGGTGTCATGAGTTTAGAAGGAACAGATGAACAACCTGCATTGCCACCGATTGTTGTTGTAAATGATTATGTTATTTCATGGTTGTTAGAACTCGGTACAATTAAAGCATTAGAAAGACGAACAGTAGAAGGCGGTAGTTATAGTGTATCTGTATCATTAAGTAAAGTGTCTGCGTATTTAATGTCTTTAGGTATATTTGATAAAGCATATGCACAAGAAGTAGCAAATAGTAATGAAGAACACCGTGCCGTAGCACCAGAACAATTTGAAGCAGAAACACCACTTGGAACATATGTAGGTGTAACAGATCAAGTAGAAATGAGTGAAACACCAGGACACTACGATACAGTATTGATGGTCAGAGGATCAGATAAACCAGCATGGAAGTAGAAAGTGGTGCTGTTAGGGACAGAATTCGGAGAAGTGTCTCTAAGTGAGCGCCCACCTAATTACCAGAATTCGAAATAATGGAAGTTAGCTCAACATAATCACACAAAAAAATAAGCATATCACTTTTCTGAGTTTCTCAGATAAGTGATATGCTTATTCGTTTATTTATAGAGTTCTTTAGCTACGAATAGCTTCTATTCTTTGCTTGCACTTACTTTAATATCTGAAGGTCCGGCTAATAATGGTTTCACACTTTTAATAAATTGTTGGAAGTGCTCGCTATTATTATGTGCTTCTATAGCTTCTTGGTTTTCCCAAATTTCATACATTAAATAAGTATTGTCTGACTCAGTTGATTTGAAGTGTTCGTAACCGATGTTTCCTGTTTCTTGTCTTGATGATGCTACTAAATCTTTAATCAATGCTTCATATTGTTCAACTGCTTGTGCTTGAACTTCAAACTTCGCATTTATGATTAACATAAGATAACCTCTTTCTCTCTATCAATTTGATTTCTATATTTGAATCATGACAGAAAGCGATAGAATTGTAAATTTTGAAATCTTGGAATTGAAAATTTTATTTGGTTCTTAATTTTGAGTGTCTTATTCCATACGTGAAGTACATGATAATTCCTAAAATAAACCATATAATAAATGCTATCCAAGTTGTACGTGTTAAGTTTGTCATCAAATATAAACAGATGATAAAGGATACGATTGGTAATACAGGATATAAAGGTACATTAAAGCCTTCTGATGGTAATGTACGATTTCTTCTTAAGAACAGAACGCCTATTGAAACGGTACAAAATGCAAATAATGTACCGATATTAATTAATGAAGCGAGTTCTGATAAAGGTACAAGACCTGATACGATTCCCATAGATAATGTGAGTATGACAGTATTTTGTACGGGAGTTTGCTTTTGATTCGTTTTAGAGAATACTTTTGGAAGTAAACCATCTCTACTCATTGCGAAAATTAAACGTGTTCCACCATAAGACATGACGAAGATCACTGTTGTCATACCAACGATTGCACCTAGTGACAGGAATCCAGCAATCCAATTTTGATTAATGGACTGTAATGCATAAGCAACTGGCGCGCCGACACCTTCTAAATTTTGATAAGGTACGACACCTGTGAGTACAGCTGAAACAATAATGTATAAAATGGTACAAATCGTTAATGCACCAATAATTCCGATTGGCATGTTCTTTTGAGGATTTTTAACTTCTTCAGCTGCAGACGATACTGCATCAAATCCAATATATGCAAAGAACACCATTGAAGCACCTGTTAACACACCATTGAAACCAAATGGTAAGAACGGACTCCAATTATCAGGTTTAACGTAAAAAATACCTACTATTATAAAGAGTAGGACAACCATTATTTTAACAATAACCATAATATTATTGATGCGCGTAGATTCTTTTACGCCAATAATTAATAATGCGCCAATGATCATAATGATAATAAATGCTGGTAAATCAAAATAATGACCACTAGAAGGGTCATATGAACCAGATAAAGCTTTTACGACATGGATATTCATACCAGATAATAAGTTAACAACATATGAAGACCAGCCACTTGCGACTGCTGCAATTGCTAAGCCATATTCAAGTAATAATGCCCAACCTAATATCCAAGCAATACCTTCACCAAAAACATAATAACTATATGTATAGGCACTACCAGCTTGTGGAATTTTTGATGAAAATTCAGAATAACATAAAGCTGCTAAACCACAGCCGATTGCAGCGATAATAAATGAAAGCATAATTCCAGGTCCGGTTATTGTTGAGGAGATTTCACCAGGCAAGATGAAAATACCACTACCAACAACAGCTCCGACTCCAAGCATGGTTAAATCAAAAGCGCCGAGTGTTTTTTTAAGTTTTTTATTTGATTGAGAAGAAAGGTGTTCTTTCTTCTTGAAAAATTGATTCATGTTGCACCTCCGGCAGACAATTATACAGAGATTTGTCTAAAAATTCTATATGTTTAAATAATTCTATTAGTGTAATTTTGTTTTAAAAAAGGAATTATTATGTATTTAATTTGAAAATTTAGTGAATTATAAATAAAATATGATAAAAGTTATAAAAAAATTAAATTACGAACAGACTGTTTGACTCACTTCATAATCACGTTTAATATTTACAAGCGTAAAGTAAGTAATTACTTTTTATAAATGAGGAGGATAATCCATGAAAAATGAACAAATTGTATTAGCTAAAAGAACTGAAGGTATCCCTCAAGATGATGTATTTCGTTATGAAGAAATAGAAGTGAAAGAACCAAATAATGAAGAAGTATTATTAAAATCAATATATGTTTCTGTAGATCCATACATGAGAGGACGTATGAATGATTCTAAAAGTTATACGCAGTCATATGAATTAGACAAACCATTTAACGGCCATATCGTTGCAGAAGTCATTCAATCAAATGCTTCTGACCTTAAAGAAGGCGATATTGTAACAGGTATTTTACCTTGGCAAAAATATATAACAATTAATGAGAAATATGTTACTAAAATACCATCAACTGAAGTACCGTTATATCTATATTTAAGTGTACTCGGAATGCCTGGTATGACAGCTTATCAAGGACTCTTGAAAATTGGTAAACCTCAAGAAGGTGAAACAGTAGTTGTTTCAGCAGCATCTGGTGCGGTTGGTTCTGTCGTAGGACAAATTGCTAAGCTGAAAGGTGCGCACGTAGTAGGTATTGCAGGCGGATCAGAGAAAGTAAATTACTTAACTGAAACATTAGGCTTTGATGAAGGTATAGATTATAAGAAAGATGACTTTGCTGAAGCATTAGAAAAGGCCGTTCCAAATGGTATAGATGTTTATTTTGAAAATGTTGGTGGTGCACTTTCAGATGAAGTGTTTAAACATTTAAATAAATTTGCGCGTATACCAGTTTGTGGCGCAATTTCTTCATATAACCTTAAAGGCGAAGATATTGGACCACGTATTCAACAAACATTGATTAAAAGCCAAGCATTGATGCAAGGATTCATAGTTGCACAATTTAATGAAGATGTTAAAGAAGCAAGTGAACAGTTAGCACAATGGGTACAAGAAGGGAAAATTAAATCCGAAGTTACAATAGATGAAGGATTTGATCAAATTCCAAATGCATTCCGTAAGTTATTTACAGGCGATAATTTTGGTAAACAAGTTATAAAAGTAGCTGAATAAAAGATTTGAAATCAGTTTAGGGTGAACATGCCCTAAACTGATTTTTTTGTGCGCTCATTTAGACGAGTATAATCTGTCGAAAAATGACAAAAATATCCATTTATTTATTCCTAAAATTTTGATTAGATGGTATAATTTTGAATTAACAAATGATAACGATTATCATTATCGACTTTAAAATACGGGAGAGATGAATATGACAACACAACACGAGCACAACAAGAATCGTTCAACAATCAAGAAGCAACATCATTTTTCTATTAGAAAATTGTCGGGAGGGATAGCTTCTATTGCAATTGGTGCGACTTTATTTTTAGGAGCAGGTCAAACAGCTAATGCAATGGAAGATAAAGTTGATACAGTAAATGAAGCAACGACTGCTACAGACGATAATCAAAGTGAACCAGTCGTGGCAGACGATGCTACAGTTACTGAAAAAGCAGAAGCACCAGCTGCAGAAAATACAGATGATGAAACAGAAAGTAATGACGGTGTAACTGAAGAAGTTCAAGGTTCTGATGCGACTGACTCGTCAGATGTAAATGCAGATGATGCAAAGGCAAATAGCGTATCTGCAGACGACTCAACTGCAGATGATGGAACAAGTTTGGGAGAAGAATCTGAAGCAGCAGAGGAAGAAGAAACTGGAACAGCAGTTACAAATAAAGAGAGAGAATTTTACAATGAAGATGAAACATTAGAATCAGCTGTTGGATCTGACGAAGCGGCAGACAATGCAACAACTGCAGCGACTACTGATAAAAAGGAAAGTGCTGTATCTGAAGAAAACGAAGCACATGACTTTGGATTTATTGTAAAGAAAGAAGCTGAAGATGAAAAATCAGTAATGGATAATTATTTAGAACATCCTTCAAAAGTAAGTCATGAAAATGGAAAAACATATGTGAATTTCACATTATTAAGCCCTGACTGGTGGAAGATGTTTGAATTATATAATGGTGACGAAAAACTTAATATGACAACATTAGAAGAAAATGATGATAAACGTGTTGTTAAAGTTGAAGTACCATCAGGCGTTACAGAACTTACATCAAAAGTACATATCGTTGTACCATTTATTAACTATGACAACAAATATACAACACGCGTTATTTTTGATGAAGCAGTTCCAGAAGCACCTAAAGTAGAAAAAGAAGCTCCAAAAGCGGAAACACCAAAAGACGATTCAACAAAAGAAGAAGCTCCAAAAGCGGAAACACCGAAAGACGACAAAGTAACGGAAGAAAAACCGAAAGAAGAAACACCGAAAGCAGAAACGCCAAAAGAGGAAACACCAAGTGAAGATACAGAAGATCAAGATGAAAATAAAGTTTCTGCAAATAAAGAAGGACAAGACTTCGGTTTTATTGTGAAAAAAGAAAAAGAAGATGCTAGATTAGTTTCAGATCGTTATTTTGAACATCCTTCAGTAATAAGCCATGAAAATGGAAAAACATTTGTTACCTTTACATTGAAACGTCCTGATTTTTGGAAGAAGTTTGAATTATATAATGGTGATGAAAAACTAAATACTACAATTATAGAAGATACTGAAGAGAAACGTGTTGTTAAGGTTGAAGTACCTACAGGTGTATCAGCACTTACATCTAAATTACATTTATATATCCCTTATGGTGATACCTATGATTACGATATCACAACACGCGTTGTTTTTGATAAAGCTATTCCAGATGGATCTCAAGTAGCTCCAGAGGCACCAAAATCCGATGCAGAGACTCCAAAAGCAGAACCAGATGCACCAAAAGCAGAGCCAGAAAAACCAAAAACAGATGCGGAGGCACCAAAAACAGATACAGAAACACCTAAAGCGGATCAAGAACAAACTTCTAAATTAAGAGAAGATATTAAAAATAAAGAAATCCATAATAAAACAGTTGATGGTGAAAAACGACCAATTAACTTTAAAGTTATTAATCCTAAAGATAATTCAGAAATATTCTATTATGCAGCTATGATTAAAGATCCAGCAAATATTGTTTTTGATGGCGATCAACCTATTTTAGAATTGCATGTAGATGCACCTTCTACATGGTTAGAATTTGACTTATTTGATGGCGATAAAAAATTAGACTACGACGTTGTTTCATATGATATTGAAAATGAAGTAGCAACTATTAGAGTTAAAGTTAATGAAAATACGAAAGAATTAAAAGTAAAAGGAACTGCACTTGCACTAGGTAGTAAGACTGAACATGAGCTTGGTCATATCGTATTTGATAAACCAATTACTAAAGATGCTTCTAATTATGCAACAGCAGATGATTATAAGAAACAAAAAGATAGAGAGAAATATGATAAAGCTATTACTTTAGAAGATAAAGTGCGTGAGCTTGAGAAATTAATCGATAAAGTTTCTGATGATGAAAAACCACAACTTCAAGAAGAATTAAAAGGACTTAAAGATAAATTAGCTAAAGAATTAGAAACTGCGGTTACAGAATTTGAAAAAGCACCAGTTACAAATGTAGACACTTCAAAAGCAAAAGATAGAAACTTTAAAGTTTTACACAGTTCTAAAGAGGATCAATCTCATATGGACTTTGAAGTAGAGCACCCAGCTAAATTAGTTGAATATAATGGTAAGAAGATGTTAGCCGTTACATTAAAACATGATTCAATGTGGAAAGATTTCCAAGTAGAAGGTGAAGATGGATATAAACGTCCTATTACAATTAGTAAAGATAGTGAAAAAGATACAAGAACAATCTTATTCCCTGTTGTAGAAGGTAAAGATTTCTATAATGCAATCATTAAAATTCATTTAATAACACCACATATTGAATATGAAGGATCATACCATGTAAGAATTAAGGACTTAGGAGATGCAGCTGAAACAGCAACACCAGAACCAACACCAAGTACTGAACCAGCACCTGCACCAACGCCAGAACCGAGTCCAGCTCCAGATAATAAACAAGAGCCAACAAAAGATCAGCCATCAACAGCAACACCAGATCAAAAACCAGAACCGGCAAAAGATCAGCCATCAACACCAACACCAGATCAAAAACAAGAACCAACAAAAGATCAACAACCAACAGTTAAACCAGATCAAAAATCAGTTGAGCCAGTAGCAAGCAAAGATAAAGTTGAACCAGCAAAACAAGAAGCAAATAAAGAAAAAGCAGAAACTGAATCAACAAAACAAGAAGCAAGTAAAGAAAAAGCAACAACTGAATAACCAAAAGAACAAGCTAAGAAACAAGAAAATAAAAATGAATTACCAAATACAGGTGAGCTTGATAATACACAATATGCATTATTTGGATCACCTATTGCAGGATTAGGTTCATTATTCTTCATCGGTAGAAGAAAAACAAAAAATAGTAAATAAATATGAGACATAAAAAATAGTAATTCATCATGCCAACAAAGTCACAACTGTGATTTTGTTGGCATTTTTTATAAGCAGTTTTGGTGAGAAGTGCAAATAAGGAGTCCAGTAATTACAATTCTTAGTAGTTTTGTAACTAAGGGGGTCCATAGTAACATTTCGGATGAGTTTTGTAACTAACACCCCCGTTATGAACAAGTTTAGGAAGAAGTGTTCACAACGCTCCCGTTACGAACAAGTTAAGGCAGAAGTGTTCACAACGCTCCCGTTACGAACAAGTTAAGGCAGAAGTGTTCACAACGCCCTCGTTATGAACAAGTTAAGGCAGAAGTGTTCACAACCCGCAACAATCCTCATCACACTCATTCCCCATATCCTTCTTCATTCTCCATATCTTTCTCCTATAAATTCATCTTGTATATTAATGATATGAGGAGGATAATAATGTTTAAATATAGAAAATGAGGTGCATAAATTGTCAGCAAATAAAGCATATAAACAATTACTACTAGGAATGTTATCACTATTTATTGTCATGGCAATTGGGCGATTTTCGTACACACCTATTTTACCTTTTATGCAAAAGGCGACTCATTTAACAAACGAAAATGCTGGTTTACTGGCCACGGTCAATTACTTAGGATATTTAATTGGTGCGATGATTCCGACCTTTTTAATTATTAAAAGTAAAGTGGTAGATTTAAAAATTTATTTATTAATCAATATTATTTCTGTTTTATTGATGGGTGTTACGCAAGGTTTTCTTGTATGGAATATTTTAAGATTCATTGCTGGCATTACTAGTGGTACTGTATTTGTGTTAGCTTCAAATGTTGTGCTCGAGTCTTTAAATAAAGGTGGAAAATCTCATTTATCTGGATTCTTATATAGTGGTGTAGGGATTGGTATCTTTACAAGTAGCATATTTATTCAAATTTATACAGATTATAATACTTGGGCATCAACATGGATTATCTTAGGTATCGCTTCATTGATGCTAGGCTTTATTGTTATATTCTTTATGAAAGAAATTAAAGAACCTGTTAACTTAGAACAAAAGACAATACATATAAATGATCAAAATAGTGCATTATATACAAAATGGTTTATGGTATGTTTCTCAATAGCTTATTTATTAGAAGGTGCAGGATATATTGTCACAGGTACGTTCTTAGTTGCGATTGTTGAATCTATTCCAGATTTAAAAGAATATGCAGCACTTAGTTGGATGTTTGTTGGTATGGCAGCAATACCTTCATGTGTATTATGGTCTATTTTAGGCAATAAAATTGGATTTATTAAAGCGATATATTTAGCGTTCATTCTACAAATTATTGGCGTGATTTTACCAGTGTTTTCGCATAATATTATAAGCTTAATCATAAGTTCATGTCTGTTTGGTGGGACATTCTTAGGATTAACGACTTTATTTATGTCTCGTGGTCAGCTTATGAGTGCTGTCTCAGGAAGAAATTTAGTCGCTTTACTAACATTTATCTATAGTCTCGGACAAGTTGTAGCACCTTACTTTGCAGGTATCCTTATCGGAAGTTCTAATAACTATAATGGCGCATTGATATTTGCCTCTTCATTATTAATACTCGCTCTTGTCGCAATATTTATGAGCATAAGACCGTATCGACCTAAAAGTTAGAGTAGTGCAAATATACATTTTTATAAAGTGTTTACATTTTAAAGAGAATGATTTATAATTAAAACTGGTTATAACCAGTTGGAATAGGAATGATTGAGATGCTAAAAAATACACATTTATATTATCAAGTTTATGCAAAAATTAAAGATAAGATTATTTCAGGTGAATACAAAGAAGGCGACAAGTTACCTTCAGAACGAAAGCTTTGCGATGAATACGAAGTTAGCAGAATAACGATTAGAGAAGCGCTAGATAACTTAGAAGCAGAAAGTTTAATTCAAAGAGAACATGGTAAAGGATCTTTTGTATTAGGTAATCAATATAATCAGAAGATGAATAATCTTTATAGCTTCAAAGATGAAGTTGAAAAAAGCGGCGACAAAGCAAGTACAAAGGTAATAAGTATTCAAAGAGTAAAGCCTAGTATTTATATTCAAGAAAAAATGCAGCTCAAATCATTTCAAGAAGTGTATGAACTTAAAAGGTTAAGATTAGCCAATGATAAACCGTTAGTATTTGAGACTAGTTACTTACCTTTAAAGAATTGCGAAGGGTTGGATCGATTTGATTTTAATGAAGTATCATTATACGAAACATTAAATACGCATTACCAAATTCAAATCAATCATGCCTATGAAACATTAACAGCAAAAAATATAACTAAAGAACAAGCGCAACATTTAGAAAAACATGTTAATGATCCATGTATGTTTATAGAAAGATATAGTTTTGTAAATGATGAGATTATTGAGTACACAGAGAGTGTTGCAAGCGGTAAAGACTATAAGTACACAGTAGACTTAATATAGTCTTTATATATACAAACTGGTTATGACAACATTACCAATATTGGAGGGGAAAGTATTGTTAAACACAACGGACACATATTCGGAGATTAAACAACAACCTGAAATGTGGCAATTAACAGAAGAGATTATTAAAGATATTAAATCAGATTTTGATGAATTTATTAAAGATATAGAGAAAAATGCAACTGGGAAGTTAAAGGTGCTATTTACTGGTGCAGGGTCATCAGCGTATGTCGGAGATATTTTAAGAACAGCAATTGATACGAAACATATGCCTAAGTGGGATTTTGAATCTGTACCAACGACACACTTTGTTACGAGTCCTGAAGCGTATATAGATTCAGAAACGACGTATTTAATTGTGTCATTTGCTAGATCTGGTAATAGTCCTGAAACGAAAGCAACGATTGATTTAGTCGAACAATTATCAGATAACGTACATCATTTATTTATCACAAATAATAAAAGTGGTTATTTAGCAACTGAAGAAAGTTTAAAACATGTTTTTAAAGTGATTCTTCCTAAACAAACAAATGATAAATCATTAGCAATGACATCAAGCTTTTCTTCAATGCTTGTAGCAGGTTATTTATTATTTAATGGATCGATTACGAATGGCTTTTATGATACTGCAGATTCGCTATTTGAATATTTGGAAGAACTAGCAGATCAAACATTACAAAAATCATTTGAAAAAGTATTTTACGTAGGAACTGGTTTGTTAGGTGAACTTACTAAAGAAGTTAGCTTAAAATTAAATGAACTAACAGGCGGTCATGTTGAGATTGCTAGAGAAACGACATTAGGATTTAGACATGGTCCTAAAGCAGGACTAAAGAAAGGGTCTATTTTTATATTGCTTAGAAGTAATGAAACGTATAAACGTGACTATGAAAGTGACTTATTAAATGAAGTGAACAAAGTTAAAGATAAGTACCAGTTGCTTATATTAGATGGTCAATCTTCAGATGAAAGTACACAAATACCGAATATCGAGGATTATAACGACTTTGAAATAGGGCTGATTTACTTAATGTTTGGTCAATTATTAGCAAGCAAAAAATCTGTCGAACTTGGCTTGAATCCTGATAATCCGAGTCCAGATGGCTTTATCAATCGTGTTGTTAAAGGGGTAACAATATATTCATATAGCTAAAGGGTGAGAAGAATGATTTTGACCAATACATTAAATCCATCTATCGATATCAGCTATCAAGTTGAAAGTCTTGAAATTGGGGCGGTGCATAGACCAACGCAAATGATTAAAAATGCTGGCGGTAAAGGTATAAATGTGACGAAAGTTCTGAATGATTTAGGTGCAGACGTGACAGCTACAGGTTATTTAGGTGGAACGAATGGACAATGGATTCAAACACAACTCGAACAAAGAAATATTCAACTTCAATTCATTGATATAGAAGGTAATACAAGACAGTGTATCGCCATTAACGATGGTGAACATCAAACTGAAATTCTCGAAGGTGGTCCAGAAGTATCTGAAGCATCTCAAGCGTTGTATCTTAAACAATTGGCGGATATCGCGCATCAGTACAAAGTTGTAACTATCAGCGGAAGCACACCAAAGTTAATGAATCAGTCAAAGACTGCATATATGATCAAAGTATTAAATCCATTAACGAATACTTACAACATAGTCGATATAGATGGTCAATCGTTAAAAGCAATTTTAGGACAGAGTGCTCATATTCATGCGATAAAACCTAATCAATCAGAATTTGAAGACTTAGTTAATCAAAAGGGGTTAAGTCACCAAGACATTTTCAAGATTCTAAAAACAAATCAGTTATTTAAAGATGTGGATGTATTTGTAACGCTTGGTTCTGAAGGTGCGATTATTAAATTGAAAGAGACGATTTACAAAGCAACTTTACCAAATATAAATGCGGTTAATCCTGTAGGTTCAGGAGATGCTACTGTGGCAGGTATCGCTTATAGTGTGGAGCATGATTTAGATCCTGTAACGACAATTCAAACAGCATTAGCGTGTGGTACTTCAAATGCGATGCAGGCTGCAACGGGAAAAATCATTCAACAAGAAGTGGATGATTTAATCAAAAAAGTGGGAGTGGAGAAATTAGGATGACAAATAAAGATATTAATAAACTCGTCGATGATAAAGGGATATTCGCTGCAATTGCTGTTGACCAAAGAGGGGCACTCAAAAGATTACTTGGTGAACAAGGAACGGATGACAACGTTGCATTATTTAAAAAGCTTGTATCTGAAACACTTTCACCAAGTGGTTCTAGTATTCTATTAGACCCTGAATATGGTAAAGATGGCATACAAGCTAAGGCTAAAGATGCTGGATTAATTTTAGCTTATGAACAAACTGGATACGATAAATCAGTAGTCGGTAGATTACCAAGATTAGTTGAAGGTTTATCTGTTAAACAATTAAAAGAGATGGGTGCTGACGGTATTAAATTACTCATCTATTATGACGTCGATGAGCCGGATGATATTAATGATGTAAAGAAAGATTTAGTGCAACAAGTTGGACAAGAAACGGTCGAAGAGAATATTCCATTTCTATTAGAAATCTTAACTTATGATGATCAAATAGGTGATGAAAAAGGTCAATCCTATGCTAAAGTTAGACCACATAAAGTGATAGAGGCGATGAAAGCTTTTAGTGATAAAAAATATAACGTCGATGTACTTAAAGTTGAAACACCCGTTAATATGAACTATGTCGAAGGTTTTACAGAAGATTATGTCTTTAGTAAAGATGAAGCGGCATCATATTTTAAAGAACAAGACAGTGCAACTTCAATACCTTACATATATTTAAGTGGGGGCTTAACTTCACAACAATTTAAAGATACACTTGTCTTTGCACATGAAAGTGGTGCGCATTTCAATGGTGTATTATGCGGACGTGCAACATGGCAAGGTGGAACTGTTGTACTCAAAGAGCAAGGTCAAGAAGCTGCTAAAGAATGGTTAAACAGTGAAGGCATTCATAATTTAAAAACGCTCAATGACATCATACAGAAGACAGCAACTCCAATAAGATAAACAAAGAACAGGTGGTGAAAAGATGCATAAATTTGAAATTGACACTGATTTCTTATTAGACGATAAACCTATTCAAATATTGTCTGGTGCCATTCATTATTTTAGAGTACCTAAAGATGACTGGTATCATTCGTTATACAATTTGAAAGCACTCGGTTTTAATACAGTTGAAACCTATATTCCGTGGAATTATCACGAACCTCGGGAAGAACACTTTGAATTTAGTGGCGAAAAAGATATTCAACACTTTATTCAATTGGCTGAAGAATTAGGTCTTTACGTAATTATAAGACCATCTCCATTTATATGTGCAGAATGGGAGTTTGGTGGTTTACCTTCATGGTTGCTCAATTACAAAGACATGAGAATTCGTTCGTCAGACCAACGATTTATCGATAAAGTAGACCGATATTATACACAATTATTTAAAATTTTAAAGCCGTTACAAATTGATCATAATGGACCGATTATCATGATGCAGATTGAAAATGAATATGGCTCATTCGGTGAAGATAAATCATATTTAAATATGATTAAAGATTTAATGATTAAACATGGTACAACAGTGCCACTATTTACATCTGATGGTGGATGGGCACAAACTTTGAGAGCGGGCAGTATGGCAGAAGAGAATATTTTACCAACCGCAAACTTTGGATCTAAGACGGATTTAAACTTTCAAAATTTAAAATCATTCCATGAAGAATTTCAGAAAAAATGGCCACTCATGTGTATGGAATTTTGGGATGGTTGGTTTAATAGATGGGGCGATGACATTATTAAACGAGAAAGTGATGATTTAGTTGCCGAAGTAAGAACTGCCGTTCAACAAGGACATATCAATTTATACATGTTTCATGGTGGTACGAATTATGGATTTTGGAACGGTTGCTCAGCTAGAGGTACGGTAGACTTACCTCAAATCACTTCTTATGACTATGATGCACCGCTTAATGAAATGGGCAATCCGACTCAAAAGTATTATGATTTGCAGAAAATGCTTAAAGAAGAAATACCACATATCGAGCAATCAGCACCTTTAATAAAAGATTTTATTGAATTGGATCACATTCAACTACAAGATAAAGTCAGTTTGTTTAATGTTCTAGATGAAATATCGTACAAGACGACTTCTAAATATCCAGAGACGATGGAAGAAGCGGGTGATGGACTTGGTTACATGCTTTATCATACGAAAATACACAAAGATTCACCATTTGAAAAATTTAGAATTGTTGATGCACGAGATAGAGTAAAGATGTATATAGATGGTAAACATGTTTATACGGCTTATCAACAAGAAATCGGCGATGCTTTTGAAGTTGAGTTACATTCAGAAGAACCTCAAATCGATATACTCGTTGAAAATATGGGGCGTGTCAATTATGGATATAAATTGCTTGCGAGTACACAAAGAAAAGGTTTAGGACAAGGTTTAATGCAAGATTTGCACTTTGTTCAAGACTATGAACAATTCCATATTCAATTAGAGCAACTAAACAAGGAGCATTTTGAAAAGGAATGGATTGAAGGGACACCTGCATTTTACAGGTATGTGTTTACGTTAAATGAAGCAAACAATACGCATATTGATGTAAGCGCTTTCTCAAAAGGTGTAGTATTAGTGAATGGCGTGAACATAGGTAGATATTGGAATGTTGGACCAACAGCATCCCTATATATATCAAAAGCACTGCTTCATGAAGGGGAAAACGAAATTATTATTTTTGATACTGAGGGGACATATAACCAAGAAATTAATTTGGTGAAAGAACCTAAATTTATTCAAAAAAAGGGAGAGATTTAAATGACAATTATAGCGAATAGAATTGATGGTAGGCTGATTCACGGGCAAGTAGCAAATTTGTGGACGACAAAACTAGATATTACAAGACTTATGGTTATTGATGATGTTGTTGCTGAAAGTACAGTAGATAAAAGCGGGCTTAAATTAGCAACGCCAGCTGGTGTTAAATTAAGTGTATTACCTGTTAAAAAGGCAGCGGATAATATACTAAATGGTAAATATGACTCTCAAAGATTAATGGTGATTGCCAAAGGACCTGATCAATTTTTAGAACTTGTAAACTATGGTGTAAAAATTGATGAGTTAAATGTTGGTAATATGTCTCAAACAAATGAAACAAGATCAATCAAACGTTCGATTAATGTTACGGATAAAGATATAGAAACATTTAAAGAACTTAACAACAAAGGTATTCGAATTATTTCGCAAATGGTTCCAAATGATAATAGTGAAGATTTCATGTCATTGATTAAATAATATTTAAACAAAAAGGGGTTTTTAATTATGGAAATATTATGGTGGCAAGTTCTGCTTTTAACATTATATGCGGGTTATCAAATATGGGATGAGCTTCATCTTTATTCTTCAATAAGCCAACCCGTATTCGCAGGTTTAATTGCAGGGTTAATAATGGGAGATGTAACAACTGGTTTAATTATCGGTGGTAGCATGCAGTTAACAATTTTAGGGGTTGGTACATTCGGAGGTGCATCAAGAATTGATGCGAACTCAGGTACAATTTTAGCGGTAGCTTTCTCAGTTGCATTAGGTATGCAGCCGACTCAAGCAATTGCTACATTAGCCGTACCTGTTGCGAGTTTGATGATTCAAACAGATATTCTAGCTCGATTTACAAATACATTCTTTGCACATCGTATAGACGCTAAAATCGAACAAATGGATTATAAAGGAATTGAACGTTATTATATTGCAGGTATTATTCCATGGGCATTATCAAGAATGATTCCAGTATTCTTAGCATTAGCATTTGGTGGTTCTGTCGTTAAAACAGTTGTGAATTACTTGAACGCTGACTTAAAGTGGCTTGGAGATGGATTAACAACTGCAGGAGCTGTATTACCAGCAGTCGGTTTTGCAATCTTATTAAGATACTTACCTATTAAGAAACATTATATGTATTTCATTTTAGGATTTGTATTAACAGCGTTATTAGCTACAGTATTTGATGGTATGAGTGGTTTAGGTACAGCTGTATCAGGACTTGATAAGAAATTTGATGCGGTATTCAATCCTCTACCTATGTTAGCCATTGCGTTAATCGGATTTTCATTTGCTGCAATGGAATACAAACGTACTTCTTTAGCAAAACCAGTACAACCTGGAGAAATGAATACTTCTAATTCTCAAAATGATGATGAAGGGGAGATTGAAGATGACGAACTATAATCAAAATGTTGATCCTAAAGAACAAAATGTCACAACAGAAGGTCAGTATAAATTAACTAAAAAAGATTTTAGACAAATTAATAGAAGAAGTTTATTAGGCTTCCAAGCCGGATGGAACTACGAACGTATGCAAGGATCTGGCTATTTATATATTATGCTTCCACAATTACGTAAAATTTATGGTGACGATACACCAGAGCTAAAAGAAATGATGCATACACATGCTCAATTCTTCAATACGAGTAACTTTTTCAACACAATTGTGACGGGTATTGATGTCGCAATGGAAGAACAAGAACAAATTAAATCTAAAGAATCTGTAAGTGGTATGAAAGTAGGTTTAATGGGCCCATTCGCTGCAGTAGGAGACTCTATATTCGGTTCATTAATTCCAACTATATTTGGGGCGTTAGCTGCCAATATGGCGATTAACGGAAATCCTTTTGGTGCTTTTATATGGTTAGCAGCGCAAATTGCCGTTATGGTCTTTAGATGGAAACAATTAGAATTTGCATATAAAGAGGGTATATCTTTAGTAACAACGATGCAACATAAGCTCGAATCATTAACAAATGCCGCTACATTGCTCGGGGTATTTATGGTCGGAGCACTCGTCGCCACGATGGTTAAAGTTCAATTTGCTTGGGAACCAAAAATTGGTGATTTAACGGTTAATATTCAAAATAATGTCGATATGATCTTACCAAAATTATTACCATTAGCAATTGTACTAGGTGTTTATTGGTTATTAGGCAAAAAACATATGAATTCAACACGTGCAATCTTTATCGTTATCATTGTAACGGTTATATTATCTGCATTAGGTGTATTAGCAAAAATTTAATCAATAGGAGTTTTCACAATGGGAAAATTAATTTTAGCAAGTCATGGTTCAATGTGTGAAGGTTTAAAAGAAAGTGTCGAAATGATATTAGGACCACAAGATAATATTGAAACTGTTGCACTTTTGCCGGATGAAGGACAAGAAGACTTTGAAAAGAAATTTCTAGAAGCAATCAATGATGAAGAAGTAACTGTATTTACAGATTTACTAGGCGGTACTCCAGCTAATGTCATTTCTAAAACTTTAATGACTGGAAAGCAGTTTGATTTATATGCCGGAATGAATTTGCCTATGGTTATTGCCTATCTAAATGGAGAAATGTTGAATCAAGAAGCGGACATCATTAATGAAACACAAAAAAGTATCGTAAAAGTAAATGATTTACTTCAAGACTTAGACGAAGATGATGAATAACGATTAAATTAGTCAATAAATGCTGTTACCCTTTATAATAAAGTAAAGATAAAAATGAGGGATGCATAATGAAAAATGAAAAAATATATGACATGCCAGTATCAAATGTTTATCCACATTACGTCACAAAAGCTGAGAAAAAAGGTAAAACAAAAGCAGACGTAGATGAAATCATCATTTGGTTAACAGGTTATAGTCAAGAATCATTAGATCAGCAGTTAGAAAACAAAACTGATTTTAGAACATTTTTTGAAGAAGCACCAAATATGAATCCAAATCGTAAACTGATCAAAGGCGTCATATGTGGCATAAGAGTTGAAGAAATCGAAGAACCACTTATGCAAGAAATTAGATACTTAGACAAATTAATAGATGAGTTAGCAAGAGGTAAGAAAAAAGAAAACATATTTAGGTGATATGAAGTAAAAGCATGGGATAATCTCCCGTGCTTTTTTAATGATATGCTACCCAAAGTGTCCACTGATCTTTTTCTATTATCGGAGAATCGGCTCTTACATATTTAGGGAATTGTGCTACAAATGATTTTAATTCTTGATCTGATAATTCAAATAGAATACTACGACCTTTTCTTGATAAATAATCATGCTGTAAGGATTCTATCGTTGCATATGTTTGTCTAATTTCATTAATTTTTAATGTTTCAACATTATTAAATCCAACATCATATAATGCCTTTGTAACATCTGCTTCTGAATGTCTTCTCTTTGAATCAAAATCCCGAAGCCTTGGAAAATGTTCATATAAATATCCGCGTAGATTGTTTGAAGAAGCGGGAATCGTTAAATCTTCAATAGTTCGATCTTGAATGACAAATATGCTGTTATCTTTTAGAATACGCTTTGTTTCTAAAAAAGCTTTTTGTAAATCTTGAATATGATGAATGAGCGCTCTTGAAAGGATAAAATTCTGTGACTGGTTGGCTAAATGATTACTGAATATATCTCCAACTTCAAATTGTATATGGTTATTGTAAGCTTGTTCATTAGCTGATGCGATCATTATTTCAGATTGGTCTATACCTAAGACATGCTTAAATCCAAATTCACTTAATTGATTTGTGTAAATGCCGCCGCCACACCCGATGTCTAGTGCATTATTCTTATCAATATTAGATTGTTTGATGATGCCACTTATCAAAGTTACCCAATTATAATCAACCTTTCGTCCACTATACATATACTTATTATGCTCATCATGAAAAATATTATTCAAAATATCATCCCCTTTCCTTACACAATACACCTAAATGGATAGTTGTAATAATACACATAACTTATGTATAGCTATAACAAGGTGTTAATTTCAATGTGATAAAATATAATTACTATGATTACGGAGTGGTGAGAATGGAGACTTGGGATTTATACGATGAAAATAGGCAGTTATTAAATGAAACGATGACAAGAGGAAATGTAGTACCTGCTAATCGATATCATCTTGTGATTCATGTCTGTATTATTAATAAACAGGGACAATTACTAATACAAAAAAGAAGAGATGACAAACAAGGATGGCCAGGTAAGTGGGATTTCTCAGCAGGAGGTAGTGCGGTTCAAGGTGATACAAATAGAGTTGCAGCAGAACGAGAAACATATGAAGAACTAGGTATTAAATTAGACTTAACTAATCAAAGACCACATATCACAATTAATTTTGACGATGGATATGATGATTTTTTCATAGTGCATCAAGAGATAAATATAGAAAAACTAAGCTTTCCAACAGAAGAAGTACAAGAAGTAAAATGGGTTACAAAAGATGAATTATTAGACATGATTAAAGAAGGTTTATTTATTCCGTATAGGAATAGTCTTATAGAATTTATATTTGAAATGAATAATGAATTAGGAACAATAAGAGAGTAAAGAAACAGTTTAACTGTTTCTTTTTTTTGCGTAAATTTTATTATATAAATAAAATATTCAAAATAGTCAGACTCTATTTTGAAACACGTTTAAGTTTATAACAATAAATTTTGGATATTTTATATTTGAAAATGTTAAATCATGATAAATATTGATAATGATATATATTATGATGTATAAAACGAATCATATAAATTCTAATAATTGGATTAATTTATTTCATTTACTCCTTAAATGTAATTTTATAACAGTTGGAAAATCTTATATAAATATAGCTACATGGTATAATATTAGTTTCAGTATAAAAAAATATGGTGCAAAATTAAAATTATATAGTAATATTAAGTTGTATTTAAATAATTTGGGAGGAGTAAAATATGAGAGAAAAGAGAAGATACTCGATACGCAAATTCACGGTAGGAGCAGGATCAGTTTTAATAGGTTTAACGCTGTACTCGGGATTAAATACAGTAGAAGCAAGCGAAAATAATTATGAAACATCCATCAAGATTTCGGATAATGCATCAGATGATTCTGATGATAGTGATCAAGACAGTGATGCAATACAGGAAAGTAGTTTGAATTCTGAACAACAACAATCTACTTTAAAATCAACTGAGCAAGATTCGAAAGTCAATGTTACAAGTAATAATACGGGAAATGAATTAAATGAATCAGAAGTTCAAGAACCAACTTCAGAACAAGAGAATAGTAATAGCTCTGATGTTGCAGAAGATTCATCCGAAGTAATAAATAATGAAGAAGTAACAAATGATCAAGGGGAAGCTACATATGACGGTCAACCGTCTCAAGAGCAACCAGTAAGTAATAATGACTCAAAAGATACAAATAAACAAAATTCAGAAGAAACAACAGTAGATCAAACTGAACAAGGGAATGAATCAGAAGATTCTCCAACTGATGAACAAAATGTAGAAGACAATACTAAAGATGACATTGACCAATCAAATAATGATCGTCCTTCAGAAAATAGTGAGAATGTGGAAGATATAACATCAGAAGATAAAGGTGAAATTACTGACGATGTTTCTGAAGCAGATGAAGACAATGCATCAAACTCTGATGAAACATCTGAAGATGATACAGCTACAAAAGATGATTTAGAAGATAATTCAGAGAAAACAGACAGTGATAATGCTGAAGAACCAAGTAATGAAGAAGAGACAACAAAAGATGCCGTAGATGCAAATAAAGATTCAGAAAAAGATGTTGCATCTGATAATGAAATCAAAGAAGATGAGTCTGAAAAAAATACAGACGAAAAAGTAGAAACATCAAAAGATGAATCATTGCCTAAAGGTGTAACTAATAATACACAAACCGAAGCTACGAATAAGAGAATAGGGAATATTGGCACTAATGCTTTAATTGATGTAGATTTATTAAGCAATATGAAGTTAGACGCATCCCACAATGATGGGAAGTTACAATTGAAATTAGAAGGCTATCCAGTCTTGAATGTTGGTTTAGGTTCTAGTTATCCGACATTTCAGTTGCCTCCTCAATTTAGAGCATTAATGTCGAATCCTAATTTTAGAAACGCAGTAAAAATTGATTATGACTTGCCTCCAATGTTAATAGGATCAAGAAGAACAGGATCAATTACAGGAAATAATCTAAATATCGATCCAAATACTGGTGTAATATATGGTCAAGCACCGGAATTAATCTCATTATCTATTGCTAGTAGAATTACGTATACTTTAACTTTAGATTTAAATGCGCTAACAGCTGGTGGTATTCTTCCAGACTCTGATCAACCAGGAAGACATGAATATAACTTTAGATCAGCAGTTGGAGGTGGTCTTATTGATGTTGATTTATTAGCAAGTAGTGGTGATTCTGATTCAATAATTATTGAAGATGACGCGGATGCCGATGCCGATAGCGACTCAGATTCCGATAGTGACTCCGATGCGGACTCGGATGCAGACAGTGACTCAGATGCAGACAGTGATTCCGACGCAGATTCGGACTCCGACTGCGACTCGGATTCAGATAGCGACTCAGACTCAGACAGCGACTCCGACTCAGACAGTGACTCAGACGCAGATAGTGACTCAGACGCAGATTCCGACTCAGATTCAGATAGTGATTCAGACGCAGATAGTGACTCGGATGCAGACAGTGATTCGGATGCAGACTCAGATTCAGACGCAGATAGTGACTCAGATGCAGACAGTGATTCGGACGC